>CALWXY010000225.1 GCA_944385595.1 uncultured Oscillospiraceae bacterium | reverse complement strand
AAAGCGTGATGTAAATGACGGCGCTCCAGGCATTCATGAAGAGGAAGAATATAGAGATATCCGCCAAGCGCTACGGCATAGACGCGCTGGGCGCGATGGCCCAGGGCCTGTTCTGCTCGCTGCTGATTGGCACGATAATCAAGACTTTGGGCCAGCAGCTCGGCGTACAGATACTCATAGACATAGGCCAGTACGCGTCGGAGATGTCGGGCCCCGCCATGGCGGTGGCCATAGGCTACGCGCTGAAGTGCGACCCGATGGTGCTGTTCTCCCTTGTGGCCGTCGGCTGGGCGGCAAATAAGGAGGGCGAGGCCGGCGGGCCTCTGGCGGTGCTCGTCATTGCGATAATCGCGGCTGAGTTCGGCAAATGCGTCAGCAAGGAGACTAAGGTCGACATACTGGTGACCCCGGCGGTGACGATCATCGTCGGCGTGGCGCTGGCGAAGTGGATAGCCCCGCCGATAGGCGCGGGCGCCATGAAGGTCGGCGACTTTGTCATGTGGGCGACGGAGCTGCAGCCGTTCTGGATGGGCATGCTGGTGTCCGTCACCGTCGGCATAGCGCTGACGCTGCCGATATCGTCGGCGGCGATATGCGCCTCGCTGGGGCTCGTGGGTCTCGCGGGCGGCGCGGCGGTGGCCGGCTGCTGCGCGCAGATGGTGGGCTTTGCCGTCATGAGCTTCCGCGAGAACCGCTGGGGCGGCCTTGTGAGCCAAGGGCTCGGCACCTCTATGCTTCAGATGCCGAACATAGTCCGCAATCCGCTGATATGGATACCCCCCACGCTGGCCTCGGCCATCACGGGGCCTATCGCCACCTGCGTGTTCAAGCTGCAGATGAACGGAGAGCCGGTGTCGTCCGGCATGGGCACCTGCGGCCTGGTCGGCCAGATAGGCGTGTGGACAGGCTGGCTCGCGCCCAGCGCGAAGGCGCTGGAGCAGGGCGCGGAGGCCATAGCCCCGGGCGCCTTCGAGTGGGGCGGAATGCTCCTGATCTGCTTCGTGCTGCCCGCCGTGCTGTCGGTCATATTCTGCGGGATATGCCGGAAAATCGGCTGTATAAAGGAAAACGATTTGAAGCTGAGCTGAATACGCAAAAAGCGGACGAATTTCGTCCGCTTTTTCTTTTGCGCTCAGGCGCCGTCGACCACGCCCGGCTCCTGCGGCGCGGCAGCGGCTGCGCCGGACAGCTCGCCCCAGACCATGAGCAGCGACAGCAGCGCGAGCAGCAGCGCCGCGGCGGTTATGCCGAGCCTTATGCGAAAGCCGAGCTTTTCGTATTTTCTCACCGCATCGCCTCCCACTGTGAGATTATGCTCAGTATGCGGCGCGATAACAGCGGGAAAAACATGAATGAAAAGTTTGCATTTCATTAAATTATAAAGTGTGGTACAATGATATAATCGACTGTAATTCAAAAAAGGGGGCGGCGGCTTTGCCGGAATTTCATGTTGTAAGCCCATACAGCCCCTCGGGCGACCAGCCCGAGGCCATAGACGCGCTGGCGAGCGGCATAGAAAACGGAATAGAGGAGCAGGTGCTGCTCGGCGTCACCGGCTCCGGCAAGACATATACCATGGCCAAGGTCATAGAGCGCCTCCAGCGGCCGACGCTGGTGCTCGCCCACAACAAGACCCTGGCGGCGCAGCTCTGCTCGGAGTTCCGCGAATTTTTCCCCGACAACGCCGTTGAGTATTTTGTCTCATATTACGACTACTATCAGCCGGAGGCGTATATCCCGCACACTGATACCTTCATCGAAAAGGACGCCAGCATCAACGACGAGATAGAGCGCCTGCGCCACTCGGCGACGTCGAGCCTCTTCGAGCGGCGCGACGTCGTGGTGGTCGCGTCGGTGTCGTGCATATACGGCCTCGGCGACCCGATAGACTACGCGAACATGGTCATCTCGCTCCGCCCCGGCCAGCAGCGCGACAGGGACGAGCTTATGCGAAAGCTCATAGACATACGCTATGAGCGCAACGACATAGCCTTCGAGCGCAATATGTTCCGCGTCCGGGGCGACACTGTCGAGATTTTTCCCGCTTATTCGACGGACAAGGCCATCCGGGTCGAGTTTTTCGGCGACGAGGTGGACAGGATAAGCGAGATAAACGTCGTCACCGGCGCGCCGACGCGCACATTGCAGCACGCCGCCATCTACCCCGCGAGCCACTATGTGACGACGAAGGAGAAAATGGCTCAGGCCATAGACGAAATCCGCGCCGAGTGCGACGAGCGGGTAAAATACTTCGAGGAAAACGGCAAGCTGCTCGAGGCGCAGCGCATAAGACAGCGCACGAATTACGATATAGAGATGATGCAGGAGCTGGGCTACTGCTCCGGCATAGAGAACTACTCTCGCATAATCTCAGGCCGCGCGCCCGGCTCGCCGCCGATGACGCTGCTGGATTATTTTCCCAAGGATTTCATTCTGTTCGTCGACGAGAGCCACGTCACGCTGCCGCAGGTGCGCGCCATGTACGCGGGCGACCGCGCGAGGAAGGAGACGCTGGTGCAGTTCGGATTCCGGCTGCCGTCGGCCTTCGACAACCGCCCGCTCAAATTCGAGGAGTTCCAGGAGCGCATAGGCCAGGCGGTCTACGTCTCGGCCACGCCGGGCGACTACGAGCGCGAGCGCGCCGGGCAGATAGCCGAGCAGATAATCCGCCCGACGGGACTGCTCGACCCGAAGATACTCGTCCGCCCGGTGGAGGGACAGATAGACGACCTCATAGGCGAGATACAGGCGCGCGTGCAGAGAAGCGAGCGCACTCTGGTGACGACGCTCACCAAGCGCATGGCGGAGGACCTCACGAATTACCTCACCGCCGCCGGCATACGCTGCCGCTACATGCACCACGAAATAGGCGCAATCGAGCGCATGGAGATTATAAGGTCGCTGCGGCTCGGCGAGTTCGACGTGCTGGTGGGCATAAACCTGCTGCGCGAGGGGCTGGATTTGCCGGAGGTGAGCCTCGTCGCCATACTGGACGCCGACAAGGAGGGCTTCCTCCGCTCGGAGACGAGCCTCATCCAGACCATAGGCCGCGCGGCGCGCAACGCCGACGGCACGGTCATAATGTACGCCGACACGATAACGCGCAGTATGCGCGCCGCCATCGACGAGACGGAGCGCCGCCGCGCGAAGCAGAGCGCCTTTAACGAGGCGCACGGCATAGTGCCGAAGACGATAATCAAGAGCGTGCGCGACATCATCGAGATCTCCGCCTCGCCGGACGCCGGAGCCAAGCGGCGCGACGGCGTGAAGATGACGGAGCGGGAGAGGCGCGAGGAAATCGCCAGACTGGAGAAGGAGATGAAGAAAGCCTCCCAGCTTCTGGAATTCGAATACGCCGCCATACTGCGCGACAGGATAATAAAGCTGCGCGGGGAGAGCTGAGACGGCTTTGGCGATTGACAGCGGGGCCGGGCTGTTATATTATGGTGTGAATGGCCTTACGGCCTCAAGCAATTTATTGAAATGGAGCAGGCATGGATAAGCATCTGGGAGTATATATACACATTCCCTTCTGCGCTAGCAAGTGCAGGTACTGTGATTTTTATTCGCGCCCCGGCACGGGCAGCCTTATGAATAAGTATATGCGCGCGGTCTGCCAGCACATAGAGGAGGCAGCGCCGATGATGGCGCCGTATTACATCGACACGGTGTACTTCGGCGGCGGCACGCCGAGCTTTTTCGGCGCGCGGCGCATATGCGAGATACTCAATACCATAAAGAAAAACGCGAAGCTCCTCAAAAGCGCGGAGATAACCGTCGAGGCAAACCCCGACAGCATCACCCGCCGCGACCTCAAGCAGATGCTGAGCGAGGGCGTGAACCGCCTCTCCATAGGCGTGCAGTCGGCAAACGACGACATACTGCGCTTTATCGGGCGTCGGCACAACTTCGCACAGGCGGTGCGCGCGGTCAAGACGGCGCGCGAGGTCGGCTTCGCGGACGTGAGCATTGACCTAATCTACGGCCTGCCGAGCCAGACGAGGAACGACTGGGCGGATACGCTCTCGCGCGCCATGGCGCTCAAGCCCGACCACATCTCCTGCTACGGCCTCAAGCTCGAGGAGGGCACCCCGCTCTGGGGCTACCGCGACTCCGAGATTATGCCCTCGGACGACGACCAGGCGGACATGTATCTCTACGCCGCCGAGACGCTCGAGAAATACGGCTACGGCCAGTACGAGATCTCGAACTTCTGCCTGCGCGGGCACGAGTCGCGCCACAACCTCAAATACTGGCGGCTTCAGGACTACGCGGGCTTCGGCCCCGCGGCGCACTCCTGCATAGGCAATCTCAGGTACAGCTATGTGCGCGATTTAAACGTCTATATAGACGGCGTCATGAAGCACGAGAGCATCATCGACGAATACGAGAAGGTCGACAAGCTCGACAGGGCCTGCGAATATATCATGCTCGGCATGAGGACCTCGCTCGGCATCAGCGCGGAGGAATACCACAATGTCTACCGCAGCGACTTCAAGCCGCTTGAGGACATGTTCGTCAAAATGCGCGAGCGGGGCTGGGCGCAGTTCAGAAACGGCAGATGGAGCTTCACCCACACCGGATTTCTGGTGTCGAACCAGCTCATAGGCATACTTCTGGACGCGCAGGCCGAGTATAAGCTGAATGGCAATCCCTGGGTGCGCGAGGAAGCGGCCAGGAACTGAAAGCAAAGGATACTGAAATCATGGCAAAAGAAAAAGAAAAGAAAACTGTCCACCAGCACGAGCCTCAGAGGAAGCCGCGCCGCCGCAAAAAGAGCCGCGTCGGCATAATGATAGCGGCGGCGATTCTGGCGCTGCTGTGCCTCGGAACCGTGATGTTCGCCATATACGTCGGCGACCTTGAGACCATCTACCCCAATGTGAAATTCGCGGGCGTGGACGTCGGCGGCATGACCATAACGGAGGCCGCCTCGGCGCTCGAGACCGCGGGCTACGGCGCGAGCGACAGCGCCGTCACAGTCGACCTTCCGCTGGAGCACAGGCTTGAGATAAAGGCCACGGAGGCGCTCAGCGCCACCGAGCCTATAGATGCCGCGGCGCAGCTCTACGCCTACGGGCGCGACGGCGGCATGCTCGAGAACCTCGTCACCTATATGCGCTGCCTCGTGAACGGCTACGAGCCGCTGAGCGTCTCCGAGGTGAACGGGCAGCTCGTGAGAGAGCGCGTCACCGCCGAGGTGCAGGCCGTGAACGCGGAGCTTATGGGCTCCGGCCTCGAGATAGGGGAGACGGAGATCCGAGCCGTCAAAGGCGCGCAGTCCATCACCGTCGACGAGACGGAGGTCTACACCCTCGTGATGAACGCCCTCGAGAGCGGCAGCTTCGGCGAGCTTGAGTACACCCCGCAGAACACCGGCGCTGAGAGCGACATCGACCTCGACAGCATCTACGCCACCGTGCACACCGAGCCGAAAAACGCCGAGTACGACCCGGAGACGCAGTCGGCGGGCGAGCACGTCACCGGCGTGGACTTCGACCTCGAGGCCGCGCGCCGCGAGTGGGACAGCGCCGCCGCCGGCGAGACGGTGGTCATCCCGCTCATCATAACCGAGCCGGAGATAACACAGGAGGAGCTGAACGAGCGCCTCTTTGCCGACGTTCTGGCAGAGAAGAGCACCAGCTTCTACGCCAGCAGCGCCGCTCGCGTGAACAATATTCAGCTCGCCTGCAAGTCGATAGACGGCATAGTCCTCAACCCCGGCGAGGAATTCTCGTATAATACCGCCCTCGGCGAGCGCACGACGGCGGCTGGCTATCAGGCCGCGGGCGCGTACTCCGGCGGCGAGGTCGTCAGCGAGGTCGGCGGCGGCATATGCCAGGTCTCGTCCACGCTGTACTACTGCGCGCTGTACTCCAATCTCCAGATCACCGCCCGCACCTGCCACTACTTCGCCGTCGGCTATATCCCCGCCGGACTGGACGCGACGGTCAGCTGGGGCGGCCCGGAGTTCAAATTCGTCAACAACAGGGATTACCCCATCAAAATAAGCGCCACCACCGACGGCACCAACTGCATAGTCAAAATCTACGGCACCGATGTCGACGGCAGCTACGTCCAGATGACCACCAACGCCTGGGTCAATTCCGACGGCAGCACCGGCGTCACCTCCTACAGAAACGTCTACGCGGCGGACGGCACGCTCATTAGCAGCACCAAGGAGTCCGACAGCCGCTACCACGTCCACAAGGAGGAAGAGCCCTCGCCGAGCCCCAGCCCGTCCGAGGAACCCTCGCCCAGCCCGGAGCCGAGTACTGAGCCCTCGACGGAGCCGCGCGCTGAGCCGAGCGCCGAACCCTCGACAGAGCCATCGGCAGAGCCGAGCGCCGAGCCATCGGCGGAGCCGACACCCGCTCCGCCCGCCGAGACGGAGACCCCGCCGTCCGAGACGCCGGCGGAGAGCACGGATATACAGCCGGATCAGGCGGCCTGATGCGGCATACCATAAGGAGGAAGACAAATGAGCGAGAAATTCTATATCACAACACCTATATACTACCCGTCGGACAAGCTGCACATAGGCCACACCTACTGCACCGTCGCCACCGACGTCATGGCGCGCTATAAGCGCCTGCAGGGCTGCGACGTCATGTTCCTCACCGGCACTGACGAGCACGGCCAGAAGATAGAGGACAAGGCCAAGGAGGCGGGCGTCACCCCGCAGGAGTTCGTCGACAGAATAGTCAACGGCCCGCGCGGCGTGCTCGACCTGTGGAAGCTGATGAACATCTCCAACGACCGCTTCATCCGCACCACCGACGACTACCACGTCGCCGCCATCCAGAAGATATTCAAAAAGATGTACGAGAACGGCGACATCTACAAGGGCACCTACAAGGGCAAGTACTGCAAGCCCTGCGAGAGCTTCTGGACTGAGAGCCAGCTTAAAGACGGCAAATGCCCCGACTGCGGGCGCGAGGTGCAGGACGCCGAGGAGGAGGCCTACTTCTTCCGCCTCAGCAAATACGCAGACCGCGTGCGCGACCTGCTCGAGAACACCGACTTCCTCGAGCCGCGCTCCAGAGTTCACGAGATGGTG
>CALWXY010000224.1 GCA_944385595.1 uncultured Oscillospiraceae bacterium | reverse complement strand
CGCTACAAGCGCAAATACGTCTCAGCCAACGGCGCCGACGGCCAGGGCAAGCGCTGCTCAGGGCGCGACGGCGAGAGCCTCACAATAAAGGTTCCGCGCGGCACCCTCATCCGCGACAGGGCCACCGGCGGCATCATCAAGGATATGTCCGACGACGCGCCCTTCGTCCTCGCCCGCGGCGGGCGCGGCGGCTGGGGCAACAAGCACTTCGCGACGCCCACCCGCCAGGCTCCGCGCTTCGCCAAGCCCGGCCTCCCCGGCGAGAGCCGCGAGGTCACGCTTGAGCTGAAGCTCCTCGCCGACGTCGGCCTCGTCGGCTTCCCCAACGTCGGCAAGAGCACACTGCTCTCCGTCGTCAGTAAGGCCCACCCCAAAATCGCAAACTACCACTTCACCACGCTCTACCCCAACCTTGGCATGGTCTACGCCGGCGAGGGCTCGTCATTCGTCATGGCCGACATCCCCGGCATCATCGAGGGCGCGAGCTCCGGCGCCGGTCTCGGCCACGACTTCCTCCGCCACATCGACCGCTGCCGCCTGCTGCTGCACATAGTCGACGTCTCCGGCAGCGAGGGGCGCGACCCGATTGCCGATTTCGAGGCCATCAACGCCGAGCTGCGCGAGTACGACGCCGCCCTCGCCGAGCGGCCTCAGATAGTCGTCGGCAACAAGTGCGACCTGCTCGGAGACAATCGGGACAAGCTCGACGAGTTTAAGAGCTACGTCGAGGCCAGGGGCTACGAGTTCTTCGGGCTCTCCGCCGCCACCCATCAGGGCGTGCGTGAGCTGATTGCCGTCACCGCCTCCCGCCTCGCAGAGCTGCCGCCCGTCGCTGTCTACGAGCCGGACTACGTCCCGCCCGAGCCGGAGCCCTGCTCCGCCGAGGACATCACTATCACGAAGGAGGACGATGTCTGGATTGTCGAGGGCGAGTGGCTCGCCAAGATAATGAGCAGCGTCAACTTCGACGACTACGAGTCCCGCATGTACTTCGACCGCACGCTCCGCGAGAGCGGCCTCTTCGACAGAATGGAGGCCCTCGGCGTCCGCGACGGCGACACCGTCAGCATGTACGATTTGGAATTTGAATATCAGTCCTGAGTTGGGGGAATTGAATTGAAGCTAAAGTACAACGTCAGCAGAGACAACTACATCGAGATGCTTGAGATGCAGTTAAAGCGCCGCGGCAAGCGCCCTCTGTCCATACTCATCACCCTGCTTTGCACTGTCGGCCAGATGGGCCTGCTCGTCTACATGATTGCCACCGGGCAGATTACCGGCAACAACGTCTACATCCTCGCCGCGATGAGTGTGGTCATCACCATTCTGAACATCATCTACCGCCTCACCACCCATCGCCGCGCAGTCGTCACGCTGCAGCGCTTCGAGCTGCAGAACAAGCTCAGCCCCGACTTCTGGAAGGAGCACGACTTCCGCCTCGACTCCGACTCGCTCACCATCCGCTTCGGCTCGCTCCGCTCGGTCTACGACCTCAGTGAGATTAACGGCTATGAGGAGCTGCCCAGCTCCTTCCTGCTCTACTGCAGGGGCACCGTCGCCGACATCATCCCCTACTCCGCCCTCCCCGGCGGCAAGGAGGAGTTCCTCGAGGCGCTGCGCGTCGCCCAGCATGAGAAGGTCGTCGACGACGCCCAGCAGCTGCGCGACGATGTACCCGAGGTCTACAAGTACCATTTCCACTACGCCTACACCCTCGAGAGCTATGTCAGCCAGCAGCAGGAGGCCTACCGCCGTCTCTACACGACCAAGCTCATACTCAAAGTCTCCAACTTCATTCGTCTCGGCATAACGCTCTACGCGCTCGGCTTCGCCTACATGCAGCCCACTCCGCTGGTCATCGCAGTCTGCGCCGCCGCGGTGCTGGTCTGCAACCTCCAGCACATCATCACCTTCACCCCGCTCTCCAAAATCACCATCAAGAACGGCATAAGCGACGCGCTCGCCCACAACCCCGACCCGCAGACGGACACCTACATCACGCCCGACAACATTATAATCAGGGGCAGCATACACTCCCTCGATATCCCCATCTGCGACGTCAAGGCCATGCGCCGTATCAAAGGCGGCGTCGCCCTCTATCTCCCCAACAACGTCATCCTCACCATCCCCAACACGGACACGGTGGACGACGGCGAGTTTGAGAAATTCATCAAGTTCATGGACTACAAAGCCAACTGAGGCCGCACACCGACCGTGCCCCCGTCCCGGTCGGTGTGTTTATATGAAGGGATGCTTCAATATGAAAAAATGCTATTTCGCCATCATTGCCACAGCCTTCCTCTTCGGCACCATGGAGGTCGCCGTCAAATACGCCGGGGCGACCTTCAACTCCATCCAGCTCACCTTCCTGCGCTTCCTCATCGGCGGCCTGATGCTGCTCCCCTTCTCCATCGCCGACCTCAAAAAGCGCGGCCACAGGCTCACACCCGGTGACTGGGGCTATCTGCTCTTCCTCGGCGTCACCAGCATATGCCTCAGCATGGCGCTGCTGCAGGTCAGCATAACCAGAATCAACGCGAACCTCGCCGCCGTCATCATCTGCACAAACCCCCTATTCACTATGATTTTCGCGCACTTCGTCGCAAACGACCCGTTCACAAAGCGCAAGGCCGTCGTGCTCGCGCTGATGCTCGTCGGACTTGTCATCGTCGCCGACCCGCGCAGCGTCCTCTCCGGCAGCATCGACCCGCTGTATCTCGGCTACGCCGTCCTCGCCTCACTCACCTTCGGCCTCTACACGGCCTACGGCAAGCGCCGCATAGCCGTCCTCGGCGGCATGACGCAGAACGCCGTCTGCTTCCTGCTCGGCTGCGCCGTGCTGCTGCCCATCATGCTCGTCGCCGACATACCCGTCCTCGGCGGCATAAGCCTCGACACCCTGCCTATTCTCCTCTATCTCAGCATTTTCGTCACCGGCCTCGGCTACTACTTCTACATGAAGGCCATTGAGCTGGGCGGGCCATCCATGGCCTCGATATCCTTCTTCCTCAAGCCCATAGTCGCGCCCATACTGGCCTACATAGTCCTCGGCGAGCCTATCACCGCGAATCTCGTCGTCGGCATCGTGTTCATCCTGGCCGGCTCCTACATCAACATGGCGCCGGGCCTGCGGGCAAGGAAAGTCAATAACTGAGCATAAAAAAATCCCCGGCCGAAGCCGGGGATTTTTTTGTGCTCTATCAGATGAAGAGGGCGGCGCCCGGTCCTATCGGAGCGCCAATCATCATCCAGACGACCAGCATGAGTATCAGCACTATGCAGTAGCCTATGCTGTACGGCAGTGTGTAGGATATCAGCGTGCCTATGCCGAACTCGGGGTCCTCGGGACGCTTGTAGGCGTTCATAGGCGTGTGATTCTGGGCGTAGCCGGTGGCGAGGCCTAATCTGGGGCTTGATGCCGTAGCCGTTCTGCACTCTGTCCATGTGGGCGGTGAACATCACGGAGCCGGG
>CALWXY010000223.1 GCA_944385595.1 uncultured Oscillospiraceae bacterium | reverse complement strand
AATTCCCCCGGATACCAAAAAAGAGGACACCCTGAAAGGGTGTCCTCTTTTTTGGTGCGCGAGGCGGGACTTGAACCCGCACGTGCGTAGTGCACACTAGAACCTGAATCTAGCGAGTCTGCCAATTCCACCACTCGCGCATATTGGGTCATTGCATGGCGCTTGATTATAATAGCACTCTTGGCCGCGCTTGTCAAGTACGTTTTGCCAAATAATGACCTATTTTTTCCTTGACACGCGGGCGCGGTGGTGCTATGATTACTTAAAATATTTTAATTAAAATATTTTAGGTTTTTTAAGGAGGCAGCAGTATGCTGGAACACGAATTTGAGCGGCTCTACCTCAGGTTCAGATTGCTGCAATACAAGGAGCTGTTCGCCCGCATACGCGAAAAGGACGGCTCCCTCAGCGCGACCGAGGCCAGCGCCGCGGAGGTCATCTATCTCCTCGACCGCCCCACCATCAAGGAATTCGCCGACTTCCTGAACATCTCTCAGCCAAACGCGACATACAAGGTAAACTCCCTCATAAACCACGGATACATCGTCCGTGAGGCCTCGGAGTCCGACCGGCGTGAGTCGCGCCTTGTCGTCACCGACAAGTTCCTCGGCTACTACGGCCGCAACGCCGGCTTCATCCGCAGCATGATGGACAACATCCGCGCCAAATTCACGCCAGAGGAAATCGACCAGCTTGAGCAGATGATCCGGCGTGTCTCCGACGAGGCGCTCGACTAATTTTTTGAAAGGCAGGACTATCAATATGGTCAGAATTATCACCGACTCCACCTCAGACATCAGCCCCGAGGAGGCGGAGCAGCTCGGCGTCGAGGTCGTGCCCATGGGCATAGTCTTCGGCGAGCAGAGCTATCGCGACGGCATAGATATCAGCCACGAGGAGTTCTATCAGAGGCTCACCAGCTCCAAGGAGCTGCCCACCACCTCCCAGCCCTCCCCCGACGACTTCATCCCCCTCTTCCGCGACGCCAAGGCCAAAGGCGACGAGGTCGTCGCCATACTGCTCTCCTCCAAGCTCAGCGGCACGCTCCAGACCGCCGTCATCGCCCGCGACATTGTCGGCACCGGCGGCATACACATAGTCGACAGCGGCAGCGTCGCAGTCGGCCTCAGGCTGCTCGTCGACCTCGCGCTGAAGCTGCGCGAGCTCGGCATGGACGCCGGCGACATGGCCTCCGCCCTCACCGACGCCGCCGGGCGCATACGCTTCCTCGCCCTCGTCGACACGCTCGAGTATCTCTACCGCGGCGGACGCCTCTCCCGCACCGCCAGAATTGCCGGAGGCTTCCTCGGCTTCAAGCCCGTCATCGCCCTTGAGGACGGCGAGATCAAGCTCTCCGGCAAGGCCAGAGGCGTGAAGCGCGGCCTCGCGGCCATCATGGACATCGTAAGCGCCCTCCCCGCCCCGGTGCCGGATCTGCCCGTCTACTACGGCTACACCGGCGACAGCGAGAAGTGCGACATGCTGCGCGAAATCTCCGCCGACAGGTTCTCCGCCTACGAGACCCGCGTCACCTCCGTCGGCTGCGCCATAGGCACCCACGCCGGCCCCGGCGCCTGCGTGCTGGGATTCATAAGCGAAAAATAAAGCAAAAGGCCCTCATTTCTGAGGGCCTTTCCTATTGTTTACAAACTCGAAAAGCAATGTTACAATAAATTGGATAAGCAATTCACCACTACGGAGGAGAAAATGAAAAATATTCTTCTGATTGCAACCGGCGGCACCATCGCCTCAAAGCCGACGGATTCCGGACTCGCGCCGAGCATCACCTCGGAGGAAATACTCAGCTACGTCCCCGAGGTCGAGTCCATCTGCAACGTCACAGCCATTCAGCTCTATAACCTCGACAGCACCAACATGAACTCGCGCCACTGGATAGGCATTGCCGGGTGCATCCGCTCGCACTACGACGAGTTCGACGGCTTCGTCGTCACCCACGGCACCGACACCATGGCCTACACCCTCGCCGCGCTCTCATACCTCATCCAGAACAGCCGCAAGCCCATAGTTTTCACCGGCTCGCAGAAGTCCATCTACGCCCGCGACACCGACGCCCGCAGCAACCTCCGCAACGCCTTCCTCTACGCCGCCGACGACAGGGCCTGCGGCGTCCACCTCGTCTTCGACGGCAAGGTCATCCTCGGCACAAGAGCGCGCAAGCGCTTCACCAAGAGCTACAACGCCTTCTCCAGCATCGACTTCCCGTTCGTCGCCGAGATCCGCGAGAGCAGAATCATCTTCTTTGTCGAGGAGCACGTCGAGGCCGAGCGCCCCGACTTCTACCTCGAGATGAACCCCAGAGTTTTCGTCTACAAGCTCATACCCGGCGCCGACCCCGAGATTCTCAGCCTCGCAAAGGGCCTCTACGACGCCATGGTCATCGAGTCCTTCGGCGTCGGCGGCGTCCCGTGCTACGAAAACGAGCGCTTCATCGAGGCCATAGAGGACTGGATTGCCTCCGGCCGCACCATAGTCATGTCCACCCAGGTGCCCCACGAGGGCAGCGACATGACCGTCTACGAGGTCGGCTACAACGTCAAAAAGCGCTTCGGCCTCATCGAGGCCTACGACATGACCATCGAGGCCGTCGTCACCAAGCTCATGTGGGTCCTCGCGCAGACCAGGGATCCGGATGAAATCAAGCGCCTCTTCTACGCGCCCGTCGCGCGCGACATCCTCTGATTTGAAAGGAGCTACATCATGGCCAGCTATCCCACCCCGCACATAGACGCCGCCCCCGGCGACTTTGCCAAAACCGTCCTCATGCCCGGCGACCCGCTGCGCGCCAAATTCATCGCCGAGACCTATCTCACAGACGCAAAGCTCGTGAACAACGTCCGCGGCATCCACGGCTACACCGGCATGTACAAGGACACCCGCGTCTCCGTCATGGCCTCCGGCATGGGTATGCCGTCCATAGGCATCTACAGCTGGGAGCTGTACAACATCTTCGGCGTTGAGAACATCATGCGCATAGGCTCCGCCGGTTCTCTGAGCGAAAAGGTGCGCGTGCGCGACCTCGTCTTCGGCATGGCCGCCTCCACCAACTCCAATTACGCCTCCCAGTTCGGCCTGCCCGGCACGCTCGCCCCTACGGCGGACTACGATATGCTCAAAACCGCCGTCGCCCAGGCCAAGGCCATCGGCGCGCGCTATCACGTCGGCAACATCCTCTCCAGCGACACCTTCTATGACGACGACCCCGCCGCCAACTCCAAATGGCAGAAGATGGGCGTCCTCTGCATAGAGATGGAGGCCGCCGCCCTCTATATGAACGCCGCCCGCGCCGGCAAGCGCGCCCTCGCCCTTCTCACCATCTCCGACCACCTCGTCACCGGCGAGGCCACCACCGCCGCCGAGCGCCAGACTTCCTTCACCCAGATGATGGAGGTCGCCCTCGAGACCGCCAGAGCGCTCGGGCATATCTAATAATTTTTTCTCACAAAAACTCCAAAATTCTGCGGAAACCTCTTTACAAACGGCATGAATGGTGATAATATTTTCTCATCAGCAAGGATTTGTTGATAAAATAACATTTAAGTTAAAGGAGTGCCGCTGACATGAAGATTGTCGTTCTCGATGGATACAACAAAAACCCCGGTGACCTCAGCTGGGATCCGCTGCTCGCCATGGGCGAGACCGAAATCTTTGACTTTACCGAGGACTGCGATGTGCTCGAGCGCATCAAGGACGCCCCGATAATCCTCACCAACAAGGTTCGCATCACCCGCGAAATCATGGACAAGAACCCGCAGCTCAAGTACATCGGCGTCACCGCCACCGGCTACGACCCCGTCGACTGCGCCGCCGCCAAGGAGAAGGGCATCGTCGTCACCAACGTCCCCGTCTACGGCACCGATTCCGTCGGCCAGCACGCCATCTCCATGCTGCTCGAGATAACCAACCGCGTCGCCCTGCACAATGAGTCCGTCCACGCAGGCGAGTGGATCACCAGCCGCGACTTCTGCTACTGGAAGGCCCCCCTCCACGAGCTGAGCGGCAAGACCATGGCCGTCATCGGCTACGGCCGCATCGGCCAGACCACCGGCCGCATCGCCAACGCCCTCGGCATGAAGGTCCTCGCCGTCGACCAGTACCGAAACCCCAACGTCACCGACGCCGAGTATGTCGAGCTCGACGAGGCTCTCGCCCGCGCCGACGTCATCTCCATGCACTGTGTCCTCAACGCCGAGAACCGCGGCATGATTAACGCCGAGACCATCGCCAAGATGAAGACCGGCGTCATATTCATCAACTGCGCCCGCGGCCCGCTGGTCGTTGAGAAGGACCTCGTCGAGGGCCTCAAGAGCGGCAAAATCGGCTACGCCTGCCTCGACGTCATCTCCAAGGAGCCGATGGAGGCCGGCAGCGTCCTGCTCGACGCCCCCAACTGCATCATCACCCCGCACATCGCCGGCTGCAGCGTCGAGGGCCGTGAGCGTCTGCTCAAGGTCGCCATGGACAACGTCAAGGCCTTCCTCGACGGCAAGCCCGAGAACGTCGTCAACGCCTGATTCCCATATAAAATCGCAGGGGCGCCTTTTGGCGCCCCTTTTTTATGTTATTGACAAATATTGCTTGCCGGTTCATAATCTTAGCGAGGTGATTCCTATGTCAACGAGAAGGCAGGGCCCGCCCGCCGGTATGTTCGCCCTGCTCATATTCTTCATCATCGTGATTGCGATTTTCTTCGTGCTCCGCTCCTGCGGCAGCGACGAGCTGCCGGAGCAGGAGGCGGTCTCCCCTGCCCTGCCCAGCTTCGGCGTCAGCTCCGCTCCACAGAGCGAGCCGCCCATGCTCGTGAGCCCTCCGCCCAGCACGGCTCCCACGCCCACGCCTACCCCCACGCCGACTCCGACGCCGACGCCCACTCCCACGCCCACGCCGTCGCTCTCCGCCGGCGGCAGCTTCCGCTCCGACACCGGCACCGGGCTTGAGATTATCGCGGAGTGGAGCGCTGTCTCCAACGGCGGCGGCACAGCCTCGCTGACCGTTGAAATGTACGCGCAGTCCTACAGCCTGCACTGCACCGCCATCCCCTACGGCGCGGCGCTCACCGTCGCGGGCGGCACCTACACCTTCAACACCGACGAGGTCAGCTCCGACAGCCAGAGTCTCGTCCTCACGAAGCTCGGCTCCGTGACCGTGAACGTCCCCATCTCCGACGGCGGCCTCGACCTCGACGCCGAGCTGGTCTGGCGCTTCGGCGGCAGCTACGGCGGCGAGGAGCTTGAGACCATCACCGCCTCCGGACACATCTCAGCCTGAACTGAAAACTGAAAGGAAATCTGAACACATGGAAAAATCCAGGGTCTACTTCACCGACTTCCACACCAAAGCCTTCGGCAGTGGCCTGCCCACCAAGCTCAAAAATCTCATGCGCGCCGCCGGCATCGCCGACATCGATATGGACGGCAAATTCGTCGCCATCAAAATGCACTTCGGCGAACTGGGCAATATCTCCTTCCTGCGCCCGAACTACGCCAAGGCGGTGGCCGACCTCGTGAAGGAGCTGGGCGGACGCCCCTTCCTCACCGACTGCAACACCCTCTACCCCGGCAAGCGCAAGAACGCGCTTGAGCACCTCGAGTGCGCCTGGGAGAACGGCTTCTCGCCCCTCTCCGCGGGCTGCCCCGTCATCATAGGCGACGGCCTCAAGGGCACAGACGATATTGCCGTCCCCGTCGAGGGCGGCACCTACGTCAAGGAGGCGCGCATCGGCCGCGCCATCATGGACGCCGATGTGTTCATCAGCCTCACCCACTTCAAAGGCCACGAGATGACCGGCTTCGGCGGCGCCATCCAGAACATCGGCATGTGCTGCGGCTCGCGCGCCGGTAAAAAGGACCAGCACGCCAGCGGCAAGCCCCGTATCTCCGCCAGAAAGTGCCGCGGCTGCCGCCGCTGTATGCGCGAGTGCGCGAACGACGGCCTCTTCTTCGACGAGGCCACCGGCAAAATGACCATCAACACCGCAAACTGCGTCGGCTGCGGCCGCTGCCTCGGCGCCTGCAACTACGACGCCATCTCCTTCGTGAACGACAAGGCCGGCAAGCTGCTCAACTGCCGCATGGCCGAGTACGCCAAGGCCGTCGTCGACGGCAGACCGCAGTTCCATGTCTCCCTCGTCGTCGACGTCTCCCCCAACTGCGACTGCCACTGTGAGAACGACATGCCCATACTCCCCAACATCGGCATGTTCGCCTCGTTCGACCCTCTCGCCCTCGACCAGGCCTGTGTCGACGCCTGTCTCGCCGCCTCCCCCATTCCCGACAGCCAGCTCGACCGCCACATGCACGAGCCCGGCTTCGTCGACAAGCACGACCACTTCCGCAACTCCGCGCCGGAGTGCGAGTGGGAGAGCTGCCTCGAGCACGCCGAGGAGATTGGTCTCGGCTCCCGCAGCTATGAGCTGATCAAAATCAAATAGGCTTTCCAAATAAAAAAGGCATGGCTTTGAGCCATGCCTTTTTTATTTACTTACTTTGCCACCGCCGTGATGACTCTTATGAGTCCGCCCGCGGAGCCGGTGCCGCTGTCGTACCAGCCGGTGAGAGTGTAGTTCTCAGTGTCCACGGAGCTGAGTGAGCTGGAGTAGCATTTTCCGGAGGACATAAGGAGCACCATGACGTTCTCGGAGATGTCCCAATCCTCGCCGCCGCCCTTGGCGCTCAGCGAGTCTATGGAGCTGAGGCGCACGGAGCTGAGGTTTTTCATGTTCTTGACGCTGCCGTCGCTGTTATATGTGACGGCCACGCCGCCGCGCTCCACGCTGAACAGGCGGTTTGTGGTGTTTATGGTCGTCTCCGCGCCGTTCAGGAAGCAGCTGTAGCTGCCGGAGATATTGAAGCCGTTGGAGGAGCTGCTCTCGTTCACCTCGGTGATGTAGCCGTAGGTCGCGGTGTCGCCGGTGGCGTTATTCAGAATCAGCACGCTTATCTCGCCGTCGGAGTTCAGCTCGTAGTAGCTCACGTCGCCGTCTTTGAGCGTATAGCCAGCAAGGCGGGACGGGTAGACGCTGACCCAGCCGCCCTCGCCGTCGACGTCGATGATCTGCACGCCGTCGGCAAATTTCGTCGAGCCGAGCTTCGAGCCGTCGTCGCTGACCTTGCCGGTGAGCTTTTTGCTGGATATGCCCTTCACGCTCGTGCCGCTCTCCGACACGCTGACGCTCACCAGCTTGCCGGTTGCGAGTGCGCTGCCGCTGTGGTAGAAGCTGCGCTCGACGCCGTCGGTGCACGCGATTTTCGTGAGTATCTGCACGGAGCTGCCGTCGCTCGAGGTGGTCTTTGTGCTGGTGAGGACGACGCCGTAATACTCGCCGCTGACGGAGGCGGAGGACAGCACATCCACGACCTCGCCGTTCATGCCGAGCAGCAATGTCGCCGTGCTGCCGACGTGGTAGCTGCCCTGGCTGGAGAGCTTGAACGCCGCCGTCGAGGTGCCTATGGTATAGGTCTTGCCTGCCAGGGTGACCGACTCCGGCGCCGCCGCGCTGGGGCTGAGCGCGGTTATGGTGCCCGCCGCCTTCTCGCTGTAGGCCCAGACGGTGCGCAGGCCGGTGTGGTAGTAGTAGACGTCGTACTGGCGTATCGCGCCGAGCGAGGAGAGGGCGCCGTCCCTGTAGACGGTGACCGAGCCGTCCATAGGTATGACCGCGCCGGAGGCG
>CALWXY010000222.1 GCA_944385595.1 uncultured Oscillospiraceae bacterium | reverse complement strand
GCGTCCCGCGCAGCTCGCGCTCGCAGTTCCTGCCGCAGGCGAGGATGGAGCAGCGCTTTCGCAGGTCGAGGGGCTGCCCCTCGTGCGTCGAGACTATCGCCCCCGCCTCGCGGGCTATGAGCTGGCCCGCCGCGTGGTCCCAGGGCGAGATTATGTACTCGAAGTACACCTCCGCGCGCCCGGCGGCGATGTAGCAGAGGTCGAGCGCGGCCGAGGCCATGCGCCGCACGTCCAGCCCCAGCGTAAACAGGGCCTCCGCCGCGGCGAATGACTTGTGCGCCAGCTCGTGGTCGTACGGCGAGGAGCCGAAGAGGACGATGGCGTGCGCCATGTCGCGCTCCGATGCGGAGATGGGCTTTCCGTTCAGAAAAGCGCCGCCGCCGAGGGTGGCCGAGTACATCTCGTCGAGATAGGGGTCGTACACGGCGCCGAGCGTCACCTCGCCGTTTTCCTCGAGCGCGGCGGAGATGCAGCTTTTTTTGAAGCCGCGGATGAAGTTCGTCGTGCCGTCGATGGGGTCGACTATAAACAGCTTCCCGCTGCGCGGCGCGACGAATTCGTCCTCCTCGCCGAGAAAGCCGGCGTCGGGGCGGATTTCGAGCAGCTCCTTTTCCAGAAAGGCCTGTATCTTTTTGTCGTACTCCGTCACGAGGTCGGCGCGGCCGGACTTCTCGTCGGCGTGGATGTCGTGCGCTGCGAGCAGTATGGCCCCGGCGCGGCGGAGCGCCGCCTCGACGGCGGCGAGCGTCTCAGTCCTCGTATTCAAGCTCAATCACCCTCGGTTCAAAGCCCATGGCGGGCAGGATTTTCTGGAGCAGGTCGCCTGTGCGTATCCTGAGCGAGCTGGTGCTCTCGCAGGGATGGCAGCCTATGTATTCGTCATCGAGCACCGCCCTGTCGATGACGAGCTGGACATGGCGCTGCGCGTCGTTCATCAGGCCGAGCACGGTGACGGAGCCGGGGCGCAGTCCGAGGTACTCGAATAGCTCCTCCGGCGGGGCGAAGCTCAGGCGCGAGATGCCCAGCGCCTTTGAGAGGAATTTGGTCTTGAACGGCTTGTCGCCGGGCATCATCAGCAGATAGTGCTCCGTGCCCTGGCGGTTGCGGAGGAAGAGGTTCTTGCAGATTCTTATGCCGAGTATGGCCTCGACCTCATGGCAGGCCTCAATGGTGTCTGTGTGCTCGTGGTCGAGGCGGAGGTAGTCTATGCCGAGGCCGTCAAGCAGATTGTAGGCGCGCAGCTCGGCGTCGCTGCGCCCGTCGGGCGAGGCGGGACGGCCGGTGTAGACCGTCGGGTCTATGCGGACGCTCATCAGATAATAACTCCCTGAACAAAATTGATACTTGCGATTTTAGCACATTTTGTGAAAAAGTAAAGGCCGCGCGGCTGTTGTTTTTTCGCCGCGGCGGTGGTATAATTATCCGGACAAGGCAATATGTCTTTTCGGAAAGGACGGGTCTTATGAAGCAGGTTATAATTACAATAAGCAGAGAATACGGCTGCGGCGCGCGCGAGGTCGGCGAGAGACTGGCCAAGCGCCTGGGGATTCCTTATTACGACAGAGATCTCGTGCATAAGGCCGCAGAGCGCAGCGGTCTCACCCCCGAATTCATCGAAAAGACCGAGCAGCGCAACACCGGCGGCGTGTTCTACGGCACCAACGCGGCCGTCAGCTCCATGAGCGGCGTGCTCCCCGGCGGCACCTCCCTGGCCGACCAGGTCTATCTGGCCGAGTTTTCGGTCATCCGCGAGATTGCCGAGCGCGACCACAGCTGCGTCATCGTCGGCCGCTGCGCCGACGCCATACTTAAAAACGACTACCGCTGCCTCAACATCTTCCTCCACGCCGACCTCCAGAGCCGCATAAAGCGCGCCGTTGAGGTCTACGGCGTCGACCCCGACAAGGCCGAGCGCATAGTGCGCGACACCGACAAGGCCAGGGCCAAGCACTACAAATACTACAGCGACCAGAAGTGGGGCGCCGCCAGCAACTACGACATCTCCATGAACATGGCCGCCTTCACCATCGACGGCGCCGTCCAGATCCTGGCCGACTGCGTCAATGCTATGACGAAGTGACGGCAACGCGAAACCATTTTTCTTTTAGAAAGAAAAACGGTTTCGCACTTCCAAAAAGAAATCTTTTTACGCGTATCCGAGCCTTGCTCACCGCCGATACGGCGCCCTCCATCTTGAAGAGCGCTCTGTCCCACTCCGCGCCACGAGGCGCTCGCTGTGGGAGGAATTCGCGAGCGTGTGCTCCGACTCAGGGGCGCCTCGTGCCTACAGAGTTGTTCACCTTATTCCTCTTTCGCGTAACTAAAAAGCACCTGCCTCTGTGGCAGGTGCTTTGTGTTTAGGCGGATAGAAGCAGAAGGTTAGTAACTCGTCTGGGCACCAAGGCGTCCTTGCGGGGGGCTTAGACTGCCAAAACCGGGAGCGTAAGCGGCTGAGCGGTCGGGGGTGAGAGTGTGATTCAAATTTGATATAGCCGCTCTACAGAGAGCTGGTACTGTGATACGCGGGCGGCTTGCTAACAAAACCTGAAACGGCAAAACGACGCGGGGACTGCCGTCTGCGGTGTTTTCTTTTGGGAAGCTCGAAACCCGTTTTCTTTTACAAAAGAAAACGGGTTTCGAATAACGTATTCAAGTCAGAAAATATCCTCCTTCACCTTCTCGGGCGGGAGCTCGAGAAGCTGCGGGTTGCGGAGGAAGTATTTGATGTGCTTGAAGGCGTTGGCATAGTAGAAGCCGTCGCAGATGCGCTCGTCGAGGACGGCGCAGAAGTCGACGTAGCGGCGCTCGATGAGCTTGCCCGTCCTGTCGGCCTCGATGGCGCGGCGGCGCGCGCCGAAGGAGAGGAACACCGGCAGATTGCCGAAGTTGTACAGATGGTGGTAGATTGGCGGTATGCCGAGCGAGCCCATGTCGGTGATAATCATGGAGCCGTGGAAGGGGCTGGCCTCGAGCAGGCTGCGCGGCAGGAAGCCCCAGTAGTCGAGCACGCCCAGCCCCCAGACCGCGAGGCGCAGCACGGAGCGGGGCAGACGCATCAGCGCCGCGGCGATGTCCTCCATGTCGTTGGTGCCGTCGTTGGCCTTGATGGCGTCGATCTGCTCGTTCATTTTGCGGTAGACGTCGAATACGGTGTCGGTCGGCTCGAGGTGGACCTTGATTGAGGCGTCGGGCGCGTCGACGCTCATCTCGCGCTTGACGCTCATGACGACCTGCACGCCGAAGCGCGAGTATATGCGCCGGCCGGATACGAAGCGGTTGACGCCGGGGCAGAATGCGAGGGTGCGGACGTAGGCGGCGACGAAGAGGTGCAGCAGGCCCATGCCTCTGTAGCCCTCGGCGCGCTTCTGGCGGAGCCAGGCGTCGATATCCGTGACCTCTATAGCGTCGGCGAAGGAGTTGCATGCGTCGCTTCTGTCGCGCATGATAAAGGGCATGGTGCCGAACACCGGGGCAAGCGTGCGAAGACGGCGTCCGTCGCTTCTGTCGCCTATCCTTCTGGTGTAAGAAGTATCAGCCATAGTAACCTCCGTGAATTTTTCTGTTCCGATAAAAATTCCGTTCTTTTCATCATTTACCAACATAGTATAACTGCAAACCGGAAATAAAACAAGGCTTGCGCGCTGCTTTTTTGTTGCATCCGGTTATACGATGCACGGAATTTCCAGCCGAAGTTGATTGTAGTTTTCTCCAAAGGGTTAAAAGTTTGTCAAAAACTATTGTGAATTATTAGGCAATATTATCTCTGATATATTCTTGTTTATGGTTGAAATATCGGGTTTATCAGTTTATAATTAGCCGTAAGGGTTGTTTTTGAGCTTTTTGCATAATGTACATATGAGCAATTAAAATGGAAAAGCCGGGAGCCCGAGAACGCTGGAACGGGAGGTGTATCAATGTCTCTGGAAGCAATCAGGACGATAGGTGAGGCGGAGGATAAGGCAAAGGCCATAAAGGCCGAGGCCGCGGCCGAGGCCAAACGCATGCTCGCCGAGGCGGAGAGCGCCGGCAAGGCTGCCGTCGCCGCCGCGGAGAAAAAAGCTGCCGACGAGCTTGCGGGCCTGTCCAAAAAGGCCGACGAAAAGGCGCTCGAGAGCGCCAAGGCGCTCGCCGCCGAGAACGACGCGCTCAAACAGAAGCTGCGCGCCCAGGCCGAGGCCAATATGGGCAGGGCTGTCTCGCTAATTGTGGAAAGGATCGTGAACAGCTGATGATTGTCAAAATGAAAAAGCTGAGGCTGCTCGCGATCAAATCGCAGAGAGACGAGCTGCTGCGCGCACTGCAGCTTTTGGGCTGCGTGGAGGTGGCCGAGCCGGAGGGCGAGCACACCGAGGGGCTGAGCAGAATGCCCAGCCGGCTCGCAGCCTTCCGCGAGGCGCACAGGGAGCTCAGCACAGCGCTCTCGCTGATCGACAGATATGCCTCGGCAAAAGACGGACTATTTGCCCCGCGACCGGAGGTCGGGCGCGACGTCCTAATGGACGACTCCGGCGAGGAAGAACAGCTCGCGCTCGCAAAGCGCGTCATCGAGCTCGACGAGCGCACCAAAAAGCTCTCGTCCGAGGAGATGGACGTCAAAAACTCCCTCGAGGCGCTCTCCCCCTGGCTCTCGC
>CALWXY010000221.1 GCA_944385595.1 uncultured Oscillospiraceae bacterium | reverse complement strand
TCGTCCCGCTCATAGAGTCCGGCGTCGGCTCCGGGGCCGAGCTGGACGCCGCCATCGACGAATATCTAGCGCCCATCGTCGCCGCCGGGGCCGACACCGTCATCCTCGGCTGCACGCACTACCCCATCATCTCCGCCGAAATCGACCGACGCCTCGGCGGCTCGGCCCGGCTCGTCAGCTCATCCGGCGAGGCCGCCCGCGCCCTCGCCGCCTCGCTCGACGGCAAAATCGGCGGCTCCGGCATGCGCAAATATTTCGTGAGCGGCGACGCCGCCCTCTTTGCCTCCACCGCCGAAAAGCTGCTCGGCCGCGCGCCCGACGGCGAGATCGTATCCGTCGAGCCGTACGACATTGAGGTAGCCCCATGAAAGACGTCCTCATCACCATAAACGGCTCCCAGCGCTACGCCGCCGGCGACGGCGACTCCGTTGAGTTCATCACCGACGGGCAGTACGCCTTCGGCCGCAACGGCGCCATGTTCACCTACATGGAGAGCCCGCTCACCGGCCTCGAGGGCACCAAGACCACCTTCCTCGTCCGCAGCGGAGCTGTCACGATGAACCGCAGCGGAACTGTCACCAGCCGTATGCTGTTCGAGGAGGGGCAGCACCACCGCTTCCTCTACGAGACGCCCTACGGCAGCGCCACCATGGGCATAGAGACCAGGCTCATCCGCTCCGCGCTCGGCGAGCACGGCGGCGAGCTTGAGATCCTCTACTCCACCGACATCGAGCACAACCTCATCGGAACGAACAGGTTTTTGATAACGATTAGAGAACAGAAGGAAAGATGAATATGGCCAACCTGATTGAAAACGCAAAGCTCCAGGCGGACTCCCTGCTAAAAGCCGCATTCGACCGCGCCGTGAAGAGCGGCCGCCTCCCCGAGGGCGAGCTGCGCGGCAACGTCGAAATCCCCAAGGACACCAAAAACGGCGACTACGCCGCCAATCACGCCATGGCCGCCGCCAAGGCGCTCAGGCTCCCGCCCAGGCGCATCGCCGAGGAGCTCTGCGCCGCCATAGACCTCGGCGGCAGCTACTTCGCCTCCGTCGAGATTGCAGGACCCGGCTTTCTCAACTTCCGCCTCTCCCCCGCGTGGTACTCCGCCGTGCTGGAGAACATCGCCGAAGAGGGCGAGAACTACGGGCGCATCGATGAGGGACACGGCGAGCGCGTCATGGTCGAGTTCGTCTCCGCCAACCCCACCGGCCCCATGACCATAGGCAACGCCCGCGGCGGCGTCCTCGGCGACGCGCTGGCCGAGGTGCTCAGCCGCGCCGGCTACGACGTCTACCGCGAGTTCTACGTCAACGACGCCGGCAATCAGGTCGACCTCTTCGGCCGCAGCATAGAGGCGCGCTATCTCCAGCTCTGCCTCGGCGAGGACGCCGTCGAGTTCCCGGACGACGGCTACCATGGCGACGATATCCGCCAGCTCGCCCAGCTCATCCGCGATAAAGACGGCGACAAATATGTGGACATGCCCTCCGACGAGCGCCGCGCCGCCTTCGTCGCCTTCGGTCTGCCGCACAACATCGAGCTGATGAAAAAGCACCTCGAGCGCTACCGCATCCGCTTCGACAACTGGTTCCTTGAGAGCACGCTCCACAGCTCCGGCTACGTCGCCGAGACGGTGCAGCTGCTCACCGACTCCGGCCTCACCTACGAGAAGGACGGCGCGCTCTGGCTCAAAAACACCGAGCTCGGCGCAGATAAGGACGAGGTGCTCCGCCGCGCCAACGGCTTCTACACCTACTACGCCGTCGACATAGCCTACCACCGCAACAAGTTCGTCGAGCGCGGCTTCGACCGAGTCATCGACGTCTGGGGCGCCGACCACCACGGCCACGCCATCCGCTTCGCCGCCACCATGAAGGCCCCCGCACTCGGCCTCGAGGGCAGAAAGCTCGACTTCCTCATCATGCAGATGGTGCGCCTCGTGCGCGGCAGCGAGATAGTCAAGGTCTCCAAGCGCACCGGCAAAGCGCTCACCCTCAACGACCTGCTCGACGAGATCGGCGTCGACGCCTGCCGCTTCTTCTTCAACGCCAAGCCCGACACCCACCTCGAGTTTGACCTCGACCTCGCCGTCCGTCAGGACAGCGAGAACCCCGTCTACTACGTCCAGTACGCCCACGCGCGTATCTGCACCCTCATAGCAAACCTCGCGGCCGAGGGCTTCGCCATGCCCGAGAGCGCCGACTTCTCCCTCCTCACCGACGAGCACGAGATCACGCTCATAAAGCAGCTCGCCGCCCTGCCGGAGGAGATCCGCCTCGCCGCGCGCGACTACGACCCCAGCCGTATAAACCGCTACGCCATGGAGCTTGCAGGCGACTTCCACCGCTTCTATGCCGCCTGCCGCATCAAGGGCGCCGAGCCTGAGCTGCTCGCGGCCAGGCTGCGCCTCGCCGACTGCGTCCGCCGTGTCATAGCCATATCGCTCTCCATCGCCGGCGTCACCGCCCCCGAGAAGATGTAAGGCGCGCGCCGCGCGGAGGTGACACGGTTGTCCACCATAATTCTCACCATCAAGCTCACGGTATATATCATAGCGGGCTACGGCGCGGTGCGCCTCGGCATAGTCTCCAAGGACTTCCACAAGCAGCTCTCTGCGCTCATGCTGTCCGTCCCGCTGCCCTGCCTCATTCTCCGCTCGTTCTACACCACCGAGCTGACCGACGAGGCGCTCAGCCAGTTCGGCTCCATGATGCTCGCTACCGCCGTCACCCTCGCGATTTTGTTTGTCATAGGCTACATCGCCAAGCGCCTCATGCGTGTGCCGTCCGAGGCCGTCGTCTGCGAATACGGCATGATGACCAGCAACTTCACCTTCTTCGGTATGCCTCTGGTCGAGACGCTGTTCGGCGCGGAGGGCCTCTTCTACTACACCATATTCACCACCCTCGCCAGAGTCGTCTACTACGGCTGCCCGCCGTATATGCTCGGCAGCGGCGCGAAAACCACGCTGCGCGAATTCATCCGCCAGATGTGCTGCCCCACCATAGGCGCGGTCGTCCTCGGCTTTGTCATGTACTTCGGCCGCATTCAGCCGCCCGACGCAGTCGACGACATCATCCAGGGTCTCGCCGTCACCGGCACGCCATTCGGCATGATGCTCTGCGGCATGACCCTCGCCACCGCTCCGCTGCGCGAGGCGTTCACAAGGCCGTCGGTGTTCGTGCTCAGCCTTGTGCACCTGCTGATTTGCCCCGCCGCCGTCATGGCCGCCTGTATGCTCTGCGGCTTCCAGCCGCTCATAATCAAGCTGGCCGTCGTCTACTCCGCCATGCCCTTCGGCGCGCTGCTGCCCACCTTCGCCACGAAATACTGCGCCGATGAGCACTCCGTCGTCTACGGCAGCACCCTCGTTTCCGTGTCCACAATCATCTGCATCGTAACGGTTCCCATGTGGATCTACATATTCAACTCCGTGCTGTGAGAAAAGGAGGTAAGCCATGCTGTTCGACCCCGCCCGCATAACCATTCTCGACGGCGCCACCGGCACCGAGCTCATGAAGCGCGGTATGCCCGCCGGAGCGTGCCCGGAGACCTGGATTCTCGAGCACCCCGACGCCATCCGCGAGCTCCAGCGCGCCTACGCCGCCGCCGGAAGCAGCTGCGTCTACGCGCCCACCTTCGGCGCAAACCGCGAGCGCCTGCGCGCCCACGGCCTCAAAACGGATGTCCGTGCGCTCTGCCGCGAGCTGGTCGACATCACGCGCTCCGCCGTGCCCGACGGCTTTCCCGTCGGCGGCGACATCTCGTCGACGGCGCTGCAGCTCTTCCCCTTCGGCAGCGCCACCTTCGACGACCTCATCGACATATTCACCGAGCAGGCCGAGGCGCTCTGCGAGGCGGGGGTCGACTTCTTCGCCATCGAGACGCAGATGTCGCTTGCCGAGGCGCGCGCCGCGCTGATTGCCGTCCGCAGCGTCTCGGATAAGCCCGCGCTCGTCAGCCTCGCCTGCGGCGACACGGGACGCACCATCATGGGCACCGACATCACCGCCGCCCTGCTCTCGCTGCAGGCGCTCGGGGCGGACGCCTGCGGCGTCAACTGCTGCTCCGACCTCGACGTGCTCGCGCGGCTCATCGAAAATATGCGCCCCTACGCAAAAGTGCCGCTCGTCGCAAAGCCCAACGCCGGAAAGCCGGATATGTCGTCCGCCAGCGCCGTCTACCGCCTCTCGCCGGAGGATTTTGCCGCCGCCGGAGTGCGCTACGCCTCCCTCGGCGCGGCCTGCCTCGGCGGCTGCTGCGGCACCACGCCGGAGCACATCGCCGCGCTCGCTCGCGCCTGCGAGGGCGTCGCCCCCAGGCCGCTGCCCGCGCAGCCGAAACTCGCCGCCGCCTCGCAGACCCGCGTCGTCGATATAGGCGGCGACACCGAGTTCGCCGACGCCGAGATAAACGACGACCTCGCCGAATCCATGGCCGAGGCAATGGCCGAAGGCGCCGACATCCTCCGCCTGCGCGTCAGAGACGAGGACGACATTGAGTGCATCGACGACTGCCAGTACGCGCTCACGCTGCCGCTGAGCGTCTCATTCGAGGCCCCGGAGCTGCGCGCGAAATTTGAGCGCGTCTACCACGGTTTTGCTCTCTATGAATGAAGGGAGTTTGCAACTCATGTTAAAAGCTCTTGTTTCACTGCTTATCATGTGCATTGCGGCTTTTCTCGGCCTGTTTCTTGGAGCTGCGCTCGGCAACCCCGTTGGCGGCATGATACTCACAGCCCTAATTGCTGGCATAAGCTGCATCGTATATGCCATTGACGGCCTGAAGAAAGACAAGTAAAATCAAAAGCCGCCCATCGGGGCGGCTTTTTTGCGCCTTGCGGCGCAGTTTCCCTCTCCCCCTTTTTCAAAAAGGGGGCGTTTTTTCATCCCCATGGCATATACTAGTACAAAAATGTCTTTGGGGAGTGTGATACAATGTTTAAAAATATCCGCTGGGGGCGCCTGATATTTTTCGTCGGCGTCTCCCTCGCCGCCGGAGGGCTTGCCGCCCTTCTCACCGGCGGAAACATGGACGTCTACGAAAAGCTGACGCCCAAGCCGCCCCTCGCCCCGCCCGGCATAGTATTCCCCATTGTCTGGAGCATACTCTATGTCCTCATGGGCGTCGCCGCCTATCTCGTCTCAGTCTCGCGTCCGCCCAAAACCGCCGCACTCACCCTCTTCTTCCTCCAGCTCGCCGTGAACGCGCTCTGGCCGCTCCTCTTTTTCAACCTCCTAGCATTCAAAGCGGCCTTCTTTCTCCTGCTTCTCCTGCTAGGCCTCGTCATCGCCTGCTACTTCGCCTTCCGCCAGCACAGTCGCACCGCCGGAAACCTCCTCATCCCCTATATCCTCTGGCTTGTCTTCGCCGCCTGGCTCAATTTCTGGTTCGCCTTCATCGCCTGAGCACGCATTCGTAGGCTTTTTGCAATTATTTGCAGCAATTTGACCAAAGAATTAAAAACACCGATGGATTTTATTGACATCACTCCATGCTGTGCTATAATTAAATTGTAAGTTTCTAACAGTATTTGCGCCGGGCGCAGTCTGTTTTATCATCTTTTCGCACAATAGCGCAGCTTTAATGTTTTAAAGGAGTGATCGATATGAAAGCCACCGGTATAGTCC
>CALWXY010000220.1 GCA_944385595.1 uncultured Oscillospiraceae bacterium | reverse complement strand
TCCATGTTCATGGTGAACACGGTGGCGAGGATAAGCACCAGTATCAGGGCGTAGAAGCCCATATCCCTCGCGCGCTTCCTGTTATAGTTCAACTGAAAATCACATCCTTGGCGTTTCTGGCGTCACTTGCCGTAGACCTCCGGCTTGAGCACGCCTATATATGGCAGATTGCGGTATTTCTCGTCGTAATCGAGGCCGTAGCCCACGACGAAGGCATCGGGTATGGTGAAGCCGCTCATCTCGGTCTTGACCTCTTTTTTGCGGCGCTCCGGCTTATCCAGCAGAGTGTAGACCGCGAGCGAGGCCGGGCCCCTGTTCGCCAGATATTTGAGGAGATAGTGCAGCGTTGTGCCGCTGTCGAGTATGTCCTCGACTATGACGACGTGCTTGCCCTCAATATCATGTCCCAAATCCTTGTTTATGCGCACCTGGCCGGAGCTGGTGGTGCCGGAGCCGTAGGAAGAGACGGCCATGAAGTCCACCGAGCATTTGAGGTCGACGCATCTGACGAGGTCGGCCATGAACACGAAGCTGCCCTTCAGCACGCCGACGAAGAGCGGCTCCTCTCCGGCGTATCTGCGGGTGATCTCCGCGCCCATCTCCCTGACCCGCGTTTTGATCTGCTCCTCGGTGAAGAGGACATATTCGATATCGTTATGCAAGCGGTTCAGCCTCCGATCTTTTTAAATTCTATAATGGTACAGCGCTCGCCGCGCCGCGCGGCAGCGCGCTCGTCGGCCCCGAAGCCCAAAGCTCCGATGACGCCGCGCCCGTCGCGCAGCACGGGCACTCGCCCGCGCTCGGACGGCGGTATGCGCGCCTCCGAAAAGAGCTTCTTGAGCGTTTTGGTGACGCCGCGCCCGGCTATTTTCAGGCTGTCGCCCCCGGGGCGGGGGCCGAGAGTTATATTACCACATATTGCCGCGCTTTTAAAGCACAAATAAGCGTTTCCGCGCCCGGCCACGCCCTCGTATCTGCTGACGGCGTAGCCGCCCCAGAGGATCTCCGCACCGGGCGGCAGCTCCGTCTCCGGCAGCTCCGGGGGGATTTCCGCGCCGAAGCGCAGCTTCCCGAACTGCATGAGCACCTCGCAGCCGGGCAGCGAGAGCTTTCCGTGCTGCTTTCCGCTCCCCGCCAGCGCGAGCACCGCCTCGACGTGCGTCCTGAGCGCGCCGGGCGCGAGGCGCATTATCAGCCGCGAGGCTATTGGCCGCGGCAGATTGAGAAGCTCCGACGCCGCTATCTCGCCGTTCGGGCAGGGCGGTACGAGCGAGGATATCAGCTCCTCGTCCTCCCTCATGCTCTCGCAGGCGGCGAGGAATTTCGCGCCGAAGTCCGGCGCTGTCTCGCGCAGCGGCGCGATGACGCGCTGCCGCATGCGGTTGCGGGCGTAGTCGGTGCTGAGATTGGTCGAGTCCGTGACGAAGCTCACGCCCCGCCCGGCGAGGTAGGCCTCTATCTCCGGCCTGTCGAGGCAGAGCAGCGGACGGATCAGCCTGCCGCGCACCGGCGGTATGCCGCTCGCGCCGCGCAGCCCCGCGCCGCGCGCGAGGTTCATCAGCATGGTCTCGGCGTTGTCGGCGGCGTTGTGCGCCGTGGCGATTTTGGCGCAGCCGCGCTCAGACGCCGTTTTCTCCAGAAATTCATAGCGCAGCTCGCGCGCCGCCTCCTCGGTGCCGAGGCCGTGCGCCCTCGCGTAGGCGGGCACGTCGCCGCGCCCGGCTATGAAAACCACGCCGAGCCTCTCGCACTCCGAGCGGACGAAGTCCTCGTCCCGCGCGGCCTCGTCGCCGCGTATCATATGGTTAAAGTGCGCGCACTCTATCTCCACGCCAAAACTATCGCGCAGCTCGAGCAGCATGAAGAGCATGGCCATGCTGTCCGCCCCGCCGGAGACGGCGCAGAGCACCTTTCCGCCGCGCGGCAGCATGTCGTGACGGCGGCAGAACTCCGCTACCCTACTCGTCATAGCGCTGCTCCGCGTTGCTGTAGGTCGTGTATTCAGGCAGCCACATCAGCGGTATGGTGCCGACCTGGCCGTGGCGGTTTTTGAGCAGTATGGCCTCGGCGAGGTTGGGGTTTTCCACCTCCGGGTTATAGTACCCGTCGCGGTAGAGGCCGATGACTATGTCGGCGTCCTGCTCTATTGCGCCGGACTCGCGCAGATCTGAGAGCATGGGGCGCTTGTTCGTCCTGCCCTCGTTGGCGCGCGAGAGCTGGCTGAGGCAGATGACCGGCACGTTCAGCTCCTTGGCCATTATTTTAAGCATACGGCTTATGTCGCTGACGACCTGGGTGCGGCTCTCGGAGGCGTAGCTCCGCCCGGAGCCGGAGGACTGCATCAGCTGCAGATAGTCGATGACGACGAGGCCGAGCTTATCTATTCTGCGGCACTGGGCGTTCATGTCGGCGACGGAGAGGCTGGGGTTGTCGTCGACCCTGATGTCCGCCGAGCTGAGCGTCGAGGCCGCCGCGGTTACGCGGCGCCACTCGTCGGCGCTGAGCTCGCCGGTGTGGAGCTTCTGGCCGTCGACCAGGCTCTCGCCGGAGAGCAGGCGCGACACGAGCTGCTCCTTCGACATCTCGAGCGAGAACACCGCCACCGCCGCGCCGGAGTGCTTGCCGACGTGCATGGCGATGTTCAGCGCGATACTGGTCTTGCCCATGCCGGGTCGGGCGGCTATGAGGATTAGGTCGCCCTTGTTGAGGCCCATTATGGCGTCGTCGAGGTCGTAGAGGCCGGTGCTGAGGCCGGGTATCCTGCTGCCGCTGGTCGCGGCCTCGGATATGCGCTCGTAGACCGATGGCAGTATGGCGGCTATGTGCGTGAGTCCGCCGATATTGCGCCCCTGGCGCAGCGCGTATATGCGCCGCTCGGCGGCCTCGAGCATGACGTCGGCCTCGCCCGCGCCGTCGAACACCATGGTGCTTATGTCGTTCGCCACCTCGGCGAGCGAGCGCATCAGCGCCTTGTCGCGCACTATGGCGGCGTATTTGAGGACATTCGCCGCAGTCGGCGTGACCTCCATCAGCTCCGCGACGTATTTCTGCGAGTCGTCCCTGATGACGCCGCGCACGCGCATCTGGTCGAGCACGGTCACGGGGTCTATGGTCTGGCTGTAGGAGAACATGGTGAACATGGTCTCGAATATGTCCCGGTTGGCCTGGATATAGAAGTCCTGAGCGCGGACCTTGTCTATCACCTCGGATATGCACTGGGGGTCAATGAGCATGGAGCCTATGACCGCCTGCTCAGCCTCGGCGCTGTGGGGCATACGTCTGCCCAGAAGCTCATCCAAGTCGCTTCGCCTCCGCTCTTATTTCTCCTCCGCGACGACGACGTTCACGGTGCCCGTCACCTCGTAGCCGAGCTTGCATTTTATGGAAAATGTGCCGAAGCCCTTTATCGGCTCGGCCTGGACGATTTTGTTCTTCTCAATGTTTATGCCGAACTGGCTCTGCAGCGCCTCGGAGATCTCCTTCGAGGTGATGGAGCCGAAGAGCTTGCCGCCCGCGCCTGCTCTGGCGCTTATTTTGACGACTATGCCCTCGAGCTTCTTGGCGGTCTCCTCGGCGGCGGCCTTCTCCTCGGCCATCTGCTTGGCTCTGGCCTTCTCGCGCAGGCGCATGGTGTTGAGGTTATCCGCCGTCGCCTCGACGGCGAGCTTTTTCGGCAGCAGGAAGTTGCGGGCGTAGCCGTCGGACACCTCTTTCAGCTCACCCTTTTTGCCTTTGCCCTTCACGTCGGCCTGGAATATGACTTTCATATTATATCTTTCCTTTCGTTATTCATCCAAATATTTGTCTATGGCCGCGAGCAGCCGGTTCACGGCGTCGCGCAGATCGGTGTTTTTGAGCTGAGCTCCAGCCGCGGCGTTGTTGCCGCCGCCGCCGAGCTGCTCAAGCAGCACCTGGACGTTTATATTGCCTATGCTCCGCGCCGAGATGGTGACTCCGCCGTCCGCCGTCGGGAACAATACGATGGACGCCTCCACGCCGGAGATGTTCAGCAGCTCATCCGCCGCCTGCGCGGCGACGACGCGGTCCTGCGGCTCCTTCATCGCGCTCACGGCTATGCTGTCGCGGTAGATCTTGGCGCTCTGCATTATGGTGTAGCGCTCGACGGTGCTGGCGAAATCCGTCTGCAGCAGGCGCTTGACGTCGACGGTGTCGGCCCCCGCGCGGCGCAGGAAGGCCGCGGCGTCGAAGGTGCGCTCGCCGGTGCGGATGGTGAAGCTCTTGGTGTCGAGCACTATGCCGGCCATCATGGCCTCGGCCTCGCACAGCAGTATATCCGACTGCTCCACGACCTCCTGCAGCAGCTCCGCCACCAGCTCGCAGACGGAGGAGGCGTATGGCTCGTAGAGCGTGAGCACGGGGTTTTCTATATATGTCGCCGCACGGCGGTGGTGGTCGATGACGGCGACGCGGTTGCAGGTGAGCAGCAGGTTCTCGTCCTCGACCTGCTCGGGGCGGTTGGTGTCGACGACGACCAGCAGGCAGCGCCCGTCGGCCTTGAGTATGGCCTCGTTCGGGGTGATGAACACGTCCTTGTACTCCGGCTCGGCCTTGAGCATATTGATGAGGCTCTTTGCGGCGTTGATCTCCGGGTCGACGACTATGTGGTATTTCTTGCCGTTTTTTCGGGCTATGCAGCATATGCCGGTGGCGGAGCCTATGGCGTCGAGGTCGGCGTGCTTGTGGCCCATGACGAAGACCTGCGAGGAGTCGGCGATCATCTCGTTGAGGGCGTTTGCCATGACGCGGCTGCGAACCTTGGTGCGGGTCTCGACCTCGGCGCCGCGCCCGCCGAAGAACTCGAAGGTGAAGCGGTTTTTGATGACGGCCTGGTCGCCGCCGCGCGAGAGCGCCATCTCTATGGCGAGGGCGGCGAAGTGGTAGTTCTCGGCGTAGTCCGCGCCGTCGCGCCCTATGCCTATGCTCACCGTCGCGTGTATGCCGCTGGGATTTATGACGCTGTGCGCGTCCTCGACGAGGCTGAATTTCTCGGCGGTCATCTTCTCAAGGTAGCGGGCCTCGAAGACGAAGAGGTATCTGTCGCGCTCGATGCGGCGCACGAAGCCGCCTTTTCCGTCGCTCCACTGGGTAATCTTGTCGTCGAGCTGGGCGCGGATGTCGTTTTTGCCGCGGTCGGGCAGGTTTTTTATCAGCTCGTCGAGGTTGTCGAGCGCTATGACTGCGACTATGGGTCGGGAGTTCTGGTACTCGAGGCGGATGTTGTCGTACTCCGTGACGTCGACCCAGTAGGTGATGCCCATGAAGCCCTGCTCGGTGTCCTTGGCGCTGTGGACGATGTTGCCGTGGATCTGGTATTTGCGCCCGCTGACGGTGAGCGTGCCGGGGAACTGGCTTTTGCCCTCCTTCAGCCACTTGTCGGAGAAGTCGGGCACGAGGTCGGTCATGCGCGACTCGAAGCTCGGCCTTTTGACGCCGCAGATGTTGAAAAACACCTGGTTGCCCCAGATGATCTGTCTGTCGTCGAGCTTAAAGACGACCATGGGCAGCGGGAAATTGAGCAGCGTGTCGTTTTTCGCGTTCTGGACATCGTAGGTGATGGAGTCTATATAGGCGACCAGCTCGCGCCGCTTCCTGCGGGACATGATGAACGAATATATCACCAGCAGCGCCAGCACGGCCAGCTCCGCCTGCGCGAGGCGCACGTCGAAGAAAAAGGAGGCGACGGCGAATATGAGCATCACCGCGAGGTAGAAGCGGGTATTCGGCTCTATAAATCTCTGTATCTTGTTGTTCACTGTGCTCCTCCCCCATGCAGACATTTTGAAATACACATTATTATACCAAATAACGCAGCCGATGACAATGTTAATTTTCCCTTTATCCCGGCGGCGTTTATTTTACCCGCGCGCGGAGATACTTTTCGCGGAGGGATAAAATGAAAGCGATAATCATGGCCGGGGGCGAGGGCAAGCGTCTGCGCCCTGTCAGCTCCGGCTGTCCCAAGCCCATGGCGCGCCTGCTCGGCAGGCCGCTGATGGAGCATATAGTCGAGCTTCTGCGCTCGCACGGCTTCGACGAGCTGTGCGTCACGCTCTGCTCGCGCCCGGAGGCGATACGCTCGCATTTCGGCGACGGGCGCGGCTTCGGCGTCTCTATAGTCTACTCGCTCGAGCGCGAGCCGCTCGGCACCGCCGGCGGCGTGCGCCGCTGCCTCGATTTCGCCGGAGGCGAGCCGGTGCTCGTCATAAGCGGCGACGCCGCCTGCGATTTCGACCTCGCCTCCCTGATGGCGAAGCACCGCGCGAGCGGCGCCGCCGTGACCATGGCGCTCGCCGAGCGCAGCGACCCGCTGCGCTACGGCCTGGTGCTGACCGACGCCGCCGGGCGCGTCAGCGGCTTCATCGAGAAGCCGGACTGGAGCCGCGTCGTGACGAACCGAGTGAACACCGGCATATACATCCTCTCGCCGGAGGCGATAGAGGCCGTGCCGCCGGGGCGGGAGTACGATTTCGGCAAAGACCTCTTCCCGGAGCTGCTGCGCCGGGGCGCTCTGCTGCGCGGCGAGCTGGCGGAGGGCTACTGGTGCGACGTCGGCACGCCGGAGGAATACCTCCGCTGCTCACGCGACGCGCTGCGCGGCGAGCTGCGTCTGCGCTGCCCGTACCCGGAGATCAGTCCCGGCATGTTCTGCGCCTCGCGCGTGCCGGAGAGCGCGCGCCTCACGGCGCCGTGCGTGGTGGCGGAGGGCGTCTATATAGGCGAGGGCGCACAGATTGGCCCGGAGGTCTCGATAAGCCCCGGCAGCGCCGTGTGCGCGCACGCCTCGGTGCGCCGCAGCGTCATAGACGGCGGGGCCGCCGGGGCGCGCAGCTCGCTCGACGGCGTCGTGCTCTGCCGGGGCGGCGAGGTCGCCGGGGGCGTCTCGCTCTCGGGCGGCGTGATAGCGCCGCCGGACGCGGAAAAAGCACCGGAGCGCGCGCCGCTCGCGGAGCGCAGCGCGCCGGAGGGCGAGCGGCTTGGCGAGATACCCTGCCGCGACAGGGCGCGGCTCATGCGGCTGCTCTCCGAGGCGACGATGGAGGCCGGCGCCGACTTCGCCGACGGCCTCGTCATAAGGCGCGGCGGCGCGAGCGTGCGCGTATCGCCCAGCCCGCAGCGCAGCGCGCTCAGGCTGGAATCATGCTCGGCGCAGCGCGGCGACGCCGCCCTCGCCGGGGAGCTAATAAAGCTTGCCGCGAGGCTGGAGGCCTCGTCCTAACGGGGGACGTAATGCGAAACCATTTTTCTTTTAGAAAGAAAAAGGGTTTCGCGCTTCCAAAAAGAAATCTTTTTTGCGCGTATCCGAGTTTTAAGCGCCGCCGACACGGCGCCGTTAGAATTGAAGAGCGCTCTCTCCCACTCCGCGCCACGAGGCGCTCGATTTGGGAGGAATTCGACAAATTTCTACTCCGACTTCGGGGCGCCTCGCCTGCTACCGAGTTGTCAACTTTGGCGCTCTCTCGGCGGTAGACGCAGAAGGTTATTAACTCGTCTGGGCACCAAGGCGTCCGGGCGAGGGGCTTAAACTGCCAAAACCGGGAGCGCGAGCGGCCGAGCGGTCGGGGGTGAGAGCGCTATCCGAATTCCCCAAATAGCCGCCCGATAGAGAGCTGGTACTGTGATACGC
>CALWXY010000219.1 GCA_944385595.1 uncultured Oscillospiraceae bacterium | reverse complement strand
ACATTATACTACAAGCATATCCAAATGTCTACACATTACAACGGAGCTTAACATAATCATAAAATTTATAAATTATGTAAACTAATCCCCAGCGTCCCGGCGGCGTCTCTCATGTCCTGCGGAAGCGAGGCGGTGAGCTGCAGCAGCTCGCCGGAGAGCGGGTGGCGCAGTGTGAGCTCCGCCGAGTGCAGGGCGGGGCGGGCGATAAGCTCCGACTCAGAGCCGTACATTGCGTCGCCGAGCAGCGGGCAGCCGACGGCGGACATGTGCACCCGAATCTGATGCGTCCGCCCGGTGAGCAGCCGCAGCCGCACGAGGGAGGCGCAGTCCGAGGCGGCGAGCGTCTCGTAGAGCGTCGCGGCCTCCTTGCCGTCGGGCGCGACGCAGCGGCGGCATGAGCCGCTTGCGCGCGCTATCGGCAGGCGCACTTCGCCGCGGAGCGGCTCCGGCGCGCCGAGACAGAGCGCCAGATAGCGGCGGCAGAGGTTTTCGGTGTGCAGCTCGCGGCGGAGGCGCTCGGTCATGTATGCGTTTTTTGCGAAGAGCATCAGCCCGGAGGTGCCGCGGTCGAGGCGGGTTATGATGTGCGCGCGCTCGCCGAGATACGACGCGAGCATGTCGGCGGCGGAGGGCTCCGCCCCGCCGCCGTGGGAGGCGACGCCCGCGGGCTTGTTGATGACGGCGATGTCCTCGTCCTCCCAGACAATCTCCGGCGAGGGGAGGGCGGCAGGAGCCTCCGACGGCGCGTCGCCAATCTCGACGGCGAGCAAATCGCCCGCGCGGACGATATCGACGGTGCGGGCGCGGCGTCCGTTCAGCGTGATGCCGTTTTCGCGCAGCTTTACTCTGGCTATGAGGCCGCGCGCGAGGCGCAGCCTGTTTTTGAGCACGGAGCCGACTTTGCGCCCGTCCAGCTCCGGCGGGATGAGCAGCGTGAGAGTTCGCATATGAAGTCCTCAAAAAAATACGGCTGAAGCAGGAGCGTCAGCCGTATGTGAAATCTATTTTTTGCGCTTTTTCTTCTCGAAGAAGCCGCGGAAGCCATCGCCGGGCTGGGAAGCGCCGTCGAGCGATTCCTCGAATTTGCGGAGCAGCTCTTTCTGCTCGCGGGAGAGGTTTTTGGGCGTCTGGATGTAGACGGTGACGAACTGGTCGCCCCTGCCGCCGCCGCGGATATACGGTATGCCCTTGCCGCGCAGACGGAAGGTGGTGCCGGTCTCGGTGCCCTCGGGTATGGTGTATTTGACCTTGCCGTCGAGGGTCGGGACCTCGACCTCGCCGCCGAGGGTGGCCTTGGCGAAGCTGATGGGCATTTCGTAGAGGACGGAGCTGCCGTCGCGCTCGAAGAACTCGTGCGCGCGGACGGAGACGGTGATGAGCAGGTCGCCTGCGCCGCCGCCGTTTGTCCCGGCGCTGCCCTGGCCGCGGAGGGAGATGGTCTGCCCGTCGTCGATTCCGGCGGGTATGTTGACGGATATCTTGCGCTGGCGGCGCACAGTGCCGCTGCCGCGGCAGGCGTCGCACGGCTCCTTGATAATTTTGCCCTTGCCGCCGCAGCGCGGGCAGGGGCCGGAGGTGGAGAACACGCCGAGCGGGGTGCGCTGCTGCTGGCGGACTGTGCCGGTGCCGCCGCAGTTGGAGCAGGTCTCGACGGAGGAGCCGGGCTTCGCGCCTGTGCCGCCGCAGGTCTCGCACTTCTCAGTGCGGGGGACGCTGACCTCCTTGGAGCAGCCGAAGGCCGCCTCCTCGAAGCTGATGGTCACGCCGACGCGGATATTGTCGCCGCGGCGGGGGCCGGAGCGGCTGGCCTGGCCGCCGCCGAATATATCGCCGAAGCCGCCGCCGAAAATGTCTCCGAAAATGTCGCCGAATCCGCCGAAGCCGCCGCCGAAGCCGCCGGCTCCGCCGCCGCTGGCGCCGTAGGCCGGGTCGAAGGCCGCGTGGCCGAACTGGTCGTATTTCGCGCGCTTGTCGGGGTTGGAGAGCACCTCATAGGCCTCGCCCAGCTCCTTGAACTTGGCCTCGCACTCCTTGTCGTCGGGGTGCAAATCGGGGTGACAGCTTTTGGCGAGACGGCGATATGCCTTTTTTATCTCATCGTCCGAGGCGCCTTTTTTGAGGCCGAGCACCTCGTAGTAATCGCGTTTATCTGCCATAGAAGTCCATTCCTTTAAAACAGCAGTATTGCGCAGGCGGGACAAACGCCCGCCTGCGCTCTGGTGACATGGCCGGAGGCCTTACTTGTTGTCCTTGTTGTCGTCGTCGACCACGGTGTAGTCGGCGTCGTAGTACTGGCCGCCCTGGTTGCCGCCGGCCTGCTGCTGGGCGTTCGGGTCGAAGCCGCCGGCCTGCGCGCCGCCCTGCTGGGCATTCGCCTGGCCGTAGAGCTTCTCGCTGACCTTGTAGAACTCCTGGGTGAGGTTGTCGGTGGCGGTCTTGATGGCGGCGGTGTCGGAGCCGCTCAGCGCGGTCTTGAGCTTGCCGAGCGCGTCCTCGATGGAGGCCTTGTCGGCGCTGTCGAGTTTGTCGCCCATCTCGGAGAGGGTCTTCTCGGTCTGGTAGACCATCTGGTCGCCGGCGTTGCGGGTGTCGACCTCCTCCTTGCGCTTTGCGTCCTCGGCGGCGAACTGCTCTGCCTCGCGGACGGCCTTGTCGATGTCCTCCTTGGACATGTTGGAGGAAGAGGTGATGGTGATGTGCTGCTCCTTGCCGGTGCCGAGATCCTTGGCGGAGACGTTGACTATGCCGTTGGCGTCTATATCGAAGGTGACCTCGATCTGCGGGATGCCGCGGCGGGCCGGGGCGATGCCGTCGAGGTGGAAGCGGCCGAGGCTCTTGTTGTACTGGGCCATCTCGCGCTCGCCCTGCAGGACGTTGATCTCAACGCTGGTCTGGTTGTCGGCGGCGGTGGAGAAGACCTGGCTCTTCTTGGTGGGTATGGTGGTGTTGCGCTCTATGAGCTTGGTGCAGACGCCGCCGAGGGTCTCGATACCGAGGGACAGCGGGGTGACATCGAGCAGCAGTATGCCCTCGACGTCGCCGCGGAGGACGCCGCCCTGGATGGCAGCGCCGATGGCGACGCACTCATCGGGGTTGATGCCCTTGAAGGGCTCCTTGCCGGTGATGGTCTTGACCTCCTCCTGAACGGCGGGGATGCGGGTGGAGCCGCCGACCAGCAGAACCTTGGTGAGGTCGCTGGCGGAGAGGCCGGCGTCGGACAGGGCCTGCTTGACGGGGCCGATGGTGGCCTCGACGAGGTGGTGGGTCAGCTCATTGAACTTGGCTCTGGTGATGGTGATGTCGAGGTGCTTGGGGCCGGTGGCGTCGGCGGTGATATAGGGCAGGTTGACGTTTGCGGTGGTGACGCCGGAGAGCTCAATCTTGGCCTTCTCGGCGGCCTCGCGCAGGCGCTGCATGGCGACCTTGTCGGTGGAGAGGTCGATGCCGCTGTCGCGCTTGAACTCGCTGACCAGGTATCTGGTGATGCACTCGTCGAAGTCGTCGCCGCCGAGGCGGTTGTTGCCGGCGGTGGCGAGAACCTCTATGACGCCGTCGCCGATCTCGAGGACGGAGACATCGAAGGTGCCGCCGCCGAGGTCGTAGACCATGATCTTCTGGTCGGTCTCCTTGTCGAGGCCGTAGGCCAGAGCCGCGGCGGTAGGCTCGTTGATGATACGCTTGACGTCGAGGCCGGCGATTTTGCCGGCGTCCTTGGTGGCCTGGCGCTGAGAGTCGGTGAAGTAGGCGGGGACGGTGATGACGGCCTCGGTGACGGGGGCGCCGAGATAGGCCTCGGCGTCGGCCTTGAGCTTCTGCAGCACCATGGCGCTGATCTCCTGCGGGGTGTAGCTCTTGGCGTCGATGTTGACCTTGTAGTTGGTGCCCATCTCGCGCTTTATCGAGGAGATGGTGCGGTCGGGGTTGGTGACGGCCTGGCGCTTTGCGACCTGGCCGACCATGCGCTCACCGGTCTTGGAGAAGGCGACGACGGACGGGGTGGTGCGGTTGCCCTCGGCGTTGGGGATGACTACCGGCTCGCCGCCCTCCATGACGGCGACGCAGGAGTTGGTGGTTCCGAGATCTATACCAATGGTTTTACTCATTTTAAATTTCCTCCCAGTGTTCTATATTAAAAAGTTTGTGTATATGATGTCAGTTTGCGACCTGGACCATACTGAAGCGTATGACCTTGTCGCCGAGCTTGAAGCCCTTTTCAAATTCGAGGACGATCTCGCTCTCGCCGTATTTTTCGTCGTCGATGTGCATGACGGCGTTGTGGAGGGCGGGGTCGAACTTCTGGCCCATTGCGTCGATCTCCGTGACGCCGAGCTTTGCGAGGATGTCGCGGAGCTGGTTCATGGTCATCTCGACGCCTTTGCGGTAGGCCTCGTCGGCTGTCTCCTGCTGGAGGGCGCGGCTGAGGTTGTCGTAGACCGGCAGGAACTTCACGATGGTGTCTGCCCTGACGTCGGAGAAGATGGCCTCGCGCTCTTTGGCGCTGCGCTTGCGGAAGTTATCGTATTCGGCGGCGAGCCGGAGATATCTGTCTTTTTCAGCCTTGAGCTCCTCCTCGAGGGGGTTCGTCTCAGGCTCGGACTCGGGAGCGGGCTGCGCCTCGGTCTCGGGGACGGCCTCGTCAGCCGCGGCGGTCTCGGGATTTTCGGGCATTTCGCTCTTGTCCTTATCCTTGCTCATTTATGTCATCTCCTTTGATCAGCTTGTTTTGCAGCTTCGGCGGGAGCTCAGGGCCGCAGTCGAGCAGCTTGCTCAGCCCGGCGGCTATGTAGCTCAGCTTGGCGGCGACTCTGGAGTAGTCCATCCTGGTGGGGCCGACGACGCCGATGATGCCGCGCGTCCCGTCGCCCGCGTTGTAGGAGGCCATGACGACGCTGGAATCCTTGAGCTCCTCGGCGGCGTTCTCGGGGCCGATGATGACTCTGACCTCGTTGTCGCCGCCCGGTTCGCCGAAGCCGGGCAGGTCGAGCACATGGCTGCTGTCGGACAGGTAGCTCATCAGCTCATGGGCCTTGTCGGGGTCGCGGAACTCCGGCTGGCGGAGCAGGTTAGTGGTGCCCGCGACGTAGGCGGAGGCGTTTTTGGTCTCGGTGAGCACCTCGAGCACGAAGCCGACGACGACGGCGACGAGGCTGTAGCTGTCGTTTACGGAGCGCTCGGTGGTGCGGATGAGCTGCTCGGTGATTTTGTCCTCGGTGAGGGAGGTGAAGCTCGCGTTGAAGACGGTGGCGAGCTTTTGCGTCATCTCGCGCTCGACGGAGAAGGGCAGGTGCACGAGCTTGTTTTTCACCGCGTTGTTGCTGAGCATGGCGACGATGATGAAGTTGTTGGCGTCGACGTAGATGAGGTCGAAGCGCTTGATGGTCACCGGCTCGCTGGGCGCGGCGAGGGCCAGAGCAGGGTAGTTTGTGAGGCTGCTGGTGAGATTGCCGACGTCGGAGAGGATTTTGTCCAGCTCAAGCATTTTCTGGCTCATGCTGCGGTTAATCGCCTCGGTCTCCTCGAGGGAGAGACGCTGCTTGTGCATGAGCTCGTTGACGTAGAGCCTGTAGCCCGCGGCGGACGGCACGCGTCCGGCCGAGGTGTGCGGCTGCTCGAGGAAGCCCATGGCCGTCAGCTCGGCCATCTCGTTGCGGATTGTGGCGCTTGAGAAGCCCAGCCCCGCATTCTGCGCGATGGTCTTGGAGCCGACAGGCTCCGCCGTCGAGATATATTCATCGACTATGGCAGCAAGTATTTTCTTTTTGCGTTCGCTTATTTCCATAGTACTCACCGTCTGGCAGTCTTAAAAAACATTTGCTAGCACTCGATACCCCTGAGTGCTAAATACAATCTAGCACCAAAATTATCTATTGTCAAGGGGCACGGAAATACTTTTGAAAATTTGTTAATAATTTCAAGTCGGGGGAGGGAACTGAGCGCGCCGGGAGACGTCAAAAGCATGAGAACAAAAAAGGAGGCGGTAATATGAAACTGCTGAGAAAACTCGCGGCGCCAATACTGGTGCTGTCGCTTATATTTGCCGCTGGCTGCGCGCAGAGCCAGCCCAGCCCCTCGCCGGAGGCGCCGGAGACGCCGGAGGCGAGCTTTCGCTTCACGCGCGAGAACTTCCCGAAGCTCGACGGCTCGACGTCGATGGTGCCGCTGGCGCAGTCGGTCGCGGCGGTGCTGCTCGGCGAGGAGACGGAGGACGTGGCCGACCTCGTGCAGTTCAACCGCACGAGCCAGTCCTTCCGCAACCTGGCCTACGGCGGCTGCGACGTGCTGATAGTCGGCGCGCCGGCTGAAAACGTGCTCGCTGAGCTGGACGAGCAGGGCTTTGAGTACGATATGGAGCAGATATCCACTGACGCGCTCATATTCGTCGTTAATGCGGATAACCCCGTGGATAGCCTCACCGCCGACCAGATACGCGGGATTTACTCCGGCGAGATAACGAACTGGTCGGAGGTTGGCGGCGACGACGTGGAGATAGTGCCGTTCCAGCGCAACGCGGAGGCGGGCTCGCAGG
>CALWXY010000218.1 GCA_944385595.1 uncultured Oscillospiraceae bacterium | reverse complement strand
CGTTAGAATAGGAGAAGAGGCCGCTGAGGAAAACTATGGGCAGCAGGCGCACGGAGATGAAATCGCTGAGATGAATACGCCACGGGGTGTCGGATGCGGCGGGCTTGAAATGCGGCTGGGGCGTGCCGAGCGGCAGCAGGGGCAGAAGGGAGAGCGCGGCCACGCCAAAGGCTATGAGGAAGATTGTGCGGTATCCGAATACATCGCTGATTGCGACGCCGAGGCTGGGTCCTATGGCGGAGGCAACTATCTGTCCAAGGCCGAGATAGGCTACCGCGTCCGCCATCTGGCCATGAAATGCGGCGATTTGTTCGGCGAGTACATGAACATCTCCATACTCGTTTTGTTCAGCGACACGCTGCTCGCCCTCGGCAACAGCGCCATATCCGTCGTGATAGGGCATCTGGGCGCGAGCTATGTCGCGGCGCAGTCGATTACCAAGGTGACGCTGCAGCTCGCCACCGTAATGAACCAGGGCTTCAGCCAGACGGCGGCCATCATCACCGGCCACACCATAGGCGAGGGGAAGAAGGAGCAGGCCCAGCGCCAGGGCTACGGCTTCTGGCTGCTCGGCATGAGCGTCGGCGTATTCGCGTGCGTGCTGATACTGCTCACCAAAAACCAGATTATAGGCTTCTACCGCGTCCAGGACACCACCAACGCCATCGCAAACGGCATGATGAGCGCCGTGAGCATAACGGTGCTGTTCAGCACGACGGACAGCATACTCACCAAAGGCGTGCTGCGCGGCGGCGGGGACACGAAGTTCCTGCTGGTGGCGGACGTCGTGTTCGTGTGGCTTTTATCGCTCCCGCTCGGCTACTGCGCCGGATATGTCTGGGGCCTGTCGCCGTTCTGGATATACATTTTCCTCAAGAGCGACCAGATAGTGAAAGCGTTCTGGTGCATATCCCGCCTGCGGAGCAGGAAATGGATAAAAGAAATCAAATGATATAACGAGGGTCAGCTATGAAAAACACATTTAAGCCGGAGGAGCTCAGCCCCCCGCGGCAATGCGCTGCCGGTGTTCTCCTCGCCGATTACGTCACGGGAGAACATGCGCCTTGCGTATGAGCGGAAGAGACCGGCGTGGATACCGTTTACTTACGAGGTCAGGAACTTCAATCCGCGCATATTCACGGACAACCGCTCAAGGGCGATGATACAGGAGGCGCGCCCGGCCTCGCCCTCGGAATACGGCGGGCCGGACATGTTCGGCGTGCCCTGGGTCTTCGACCCGGCGTCGGGCGGCTCCATGGTGGCGCCGGGCAATCCCCTGCTCACCGAGCTCGCCGACTGGGAGAAGACGATAGTCTTCCCCGACCCCGCGAGCTGGGACTGGGACGGCTGCGCCGCCGAGAACGCCGGCTACTTCGACACCGAGCTGCCCGTGAAGCTCACCATATTCACCGGGCTTTTCGAGCGCCTCATCTCGTTCATGGATTTCGAGCCGGCGATAATCACGCTGATTGACGAGGACGAGCAGGCGCCCGGCTACGACGCCGCGCCGTTTATGATAAACACCGCCGACATACGCTGGCTCGATGAACCGGATGCGCTGGCGTACACGTCGGCACTGTACAAATACGGCCGCATGGCCATGGATAAGAATTGACAGAAAGGAGAAGAGTTATGCCGCTGACATTTTACCGCAGCGAATTTTCTGTTGAGGAGAGGGAGAAGATGTTCGAGAACATATGGAACGCCAGACAGGAGCCCTATCGCGTGGCACCGCATGTGTGGATGGTGTCGGGCCATATCGACCAGAGCGACTTCCTCATCGACACCGGCGACGGCCTGATACTGATAGACACTCCGCAGCCCGAGTACGACTATGCGCTGATAGACAGCATATATAAGGCCGGGTTCAAGCCCTCGGACATCAAGCTGCACCTGATAACGCACGAGCACGGCGACCACGACGGAGCCGCGCGCCTGATCAAGGAGCTGTCGGGCTGCAAGATATACATGTCCCGCGAGTCTTGGGAGCGCAAGCTGCACCCGGTGAACCGCCCGATGCCCAAGGGGCGCGGCGTGCCGCACATGGGCGCGGTGCCGGAGTATGAGCCGGACGAGTTCTACGATGACGACACCCCGATTAAGCTGGGGAACATCACCATACGCACTCTGCTCACGCCCGGCCATACCCCCGGCGTGACGAGCTTTTTCTTTGACGACACGGACGAGAAGACCGGCAAGACCTACCATGTGGGCATGCACGGCGGCCTCGGCATAGACGCCATGCGTCCCGACCGCTGCGGCGTGGAGCCGTGGGGCGCGACCGTCGAGGAGCGCGACAGGTACATAGACCAGTGCTGGGAGCTGAGCATGATGGATATAGACATCACGCTTGCGAGCCACTCGAACCAGGCGAATATCAACGCAAACATCCCGGAGGACAGGAACGACTACACGCCGTTCATCGAGCCTCGTGCCTGGCCGGTGATGCTGCTTGAGCGCCGGGCGCGCGTGATGGAGTTCCGCGCGGGTGCAAATACCTACTACGGCAACGAAAAACGGATGTGACGGTAAGAACCTGAGAGCCGCGTGCTCTTTTGAGAGATTATTAAACCGGCATTGCTGCCATGGGTGGATTTCCGCCCATGGCAGCGCTGTTTAGAGAGGGGCGGGTGAATGTGAGTGGAGAACACTTTGGATGAGCGGCGCCGCCAGCGGCGCGAGTGGATGCTCGAGGGAAACCTCGTCAGGGTCATACCGACGGTGGCCTTCCCCATGATTATCTCAATGCTGATAGATTCGCTGTACAACATAGCCGACGCATATTTCGTGAGCCGGCTCGGCCTGTCGGCGACGGCGGCCGTCGGCGTAAACGATGCGCTGATGCAGATTCTGCGCGCAATCTCGCTGGGCTTCGGCATGGGCGCCGCCAGCTACATATCCCGCCTCATGGGCGCGAAGCGCGAGACCGAGGCCTCGAAGGTCGGCACGACGACCCTCTTCACCGCCCTCGGCGCCATGGCCGTTATCGCGCTCACCGCGCACATGTTCATCGAGCCGCTGGTCATGCTGATGGGCTCCACCGAGACCTCGAAGCAGTACTCCATCGACTACGCCCGCTTCATCCTCTACGCCGCGCCGTTCACTGCGGGCGAGGTGGTGCTGAGCCAGATTCTCCGCTCCGAGGGCAGCACGAAATTCTCCATGTTCGGCATGGTGTCCGGCTGCGGGGTGAACATCGCGCTCGACCCGCTGTTTATCTACGGCCTCAGGCTCGGCGTCTCCGGCGCTGCGATTGCGACGGGCACATCCAAGGCGGTCGGCTTTGTCATACTGCTGATACCGTTCCTGCGCGGCAAAACCGTCGTGGAGATAAAGCCCGCCTGCTTCGCGCCCAGCCGCGTGATATACACTGAGGTGGCGAAAATGGGCATACCCACCTTCCTGCGCAGCGGCACTCTGAGCGTCGCCAACATAGTTACGAACAATGTCGCCGGCTCTTTCGGCGATGTGGCGCTGGCGGCGGTATCCGTCGGCAACAAGTGCACCAGAATGGTGGGCGCGGGGGTCATAGGCTTCGGCCAGGGCTTCCAGCCCGTGGCGGGCTACTGCTGGGGCGCGCAGCGCTACCGCCGCGTCCACGAGGCGTTCTGGGTGTGCAGCGCCATGGGCGCCGCAATGGCCGTGCTGCTCGGCACGCTGATGGGCATATTCGCGCCGAACATCATCGAGCAGTTCGCCGACGACAGCGCGCAGGACGCCATCACCATAGGCTCGCTGCTGGTGCGGACCCAGTGCGTCACCATGGTGTTCCACATCTGGGTCATGATTCTGAACGGACTGTTCCGGGCTCTGGGGCGGCCCGTGCCCGCGACCATACTCGGCCTGTCGCGCCAGGTGATATGTTTTCTGCCGTGCCTGCTGGTGCTGTCGCGCCTCTACTACGGCGTGAACGGACTGGCCTCGGCGCAGGCTGCGGCGGACATCGCGAGCATGTTCATAGCCGTCCCGCTGGCGGTGCGGATTTTGAGGGAAATACGGGAAAAAGCAGAGACGCCGGAATGACATTCCGGCGTCTTTTCCACATGACATTTCCCAGCGGGCCCTCAAATTGCCGCTCTCAGGATGGCGAGGATGGTCTCGGCGGCGGAGCGGGTCTCGGCGAACGCCGCCTTGAAGGCGGCGCTTTTCGTCTCGCCCGACAGCAGCAGGTCGGCCAGAGAGCCGTCCTCAAGCGCGTCGAACTGATTCGCGAGGGTCGTATAGCACCCGAGAAGCTCCGCCCTCGCGCCCTCGTCGGCGGCGTAGTTCGCGTAATATCCGCCTATCCGCCCCAGGACGCCGGACAGTCTGGAGCAGCGCTCCTCGAGCATGGCGTCATGCTCCGCCTGCCGGGCAAAGTACCTGTACGCGCCGAAGGCGTTCAGCGCGAGCGAGAGCGCCAGAAGCGCGGCGAACAGGGTTTTTCTGCTGATTTTCACAGTCACATCTCCTTCTCACAGCCACTCCCCGGCGCGGAAGCCGAGCTCGTGGTCGTAGAATATCGGCACGGTCAGCTCGCCGATTGCTGTGCCGTCCACGGCGACGGCGAAGAGAGCCTCAAGGCACTCGCCGCCGCGCGAAATCGAGAGCAGCTCAAGCTCCGGCTCGCCGCCCGTAATACCCGCCGGGAGCCTGAACCACACCTCCGCGACGGAGAGCGTGTAGTCCTCGCCGGTGGGGTGGATGTCGCTGCGCGCCAGCAGCAGCTCAATCAGCTTCTCCGGCTCGAGGCGGCGGGCTGAATCCCCGTCGAACATGACGGCGCTCTCGCCGTCAAGCGCCAGAAGCTCTGTCTCTCCGTCGCCGTCGAAGTCGTGTGAGGTAAGGGAATCCGCGCCGAAGTCGCCCGGCTCGGCGGCGCTCTCGGAGTTCATGTCCTCGCGGTGCAGGACGAGCGGATTTGGACGTCGCCAGCTGCCGTCGTAGACGTAGCGGCGGTAATCGTCTTCGAGGCCGGAGGAGCGCGTAAAGCTGACGTCCAGGGAGAGCCACTTGCCCCCCAAATTAAACCCGATATTCATGCGCGGGCCGGGATTGCGCGAATACACCGGCTCGTCCGGCACGCCGGAGTCGTATTCGACGCCGCATTCCGCGAAATACTCGTCGAGGAACTCAGTGGTAAAGAGGTAGTCTGTGAGTTCATAGAAAATCTCTATCGCCTCGGACAGCTCCGTGCCGGAGGCGGCGTCGCACTCGCACTCGAGATTGTAGCCGACGTTCTCGTGCACGAACATCCTGAACACGGCTCCGTGCTCGGCGCGCAGATTGCTGCGAAAGGCGTCGAAGTCCAGCCCGCCGTATGGAAGCGTCACCATACAGCCCGCGAGCGGCAGAAGCAGTGCGGCGCAGATGAGCGAAATCAGCTTTTTCATGCCGACCTCCTGTCGTATATATGGATGCATATGCGCTCAGGCCCCGACGACCGCTTGATGTTCAAAAACAGATAGCTCATGCGCGCACCTCCTTTAATATATTTTAGCATCAAAGACGCGGCTCGCACAGGCACGCCGGTAAACTTTGTGGGATACATGCAAAACACCGGCGCGGATATGTAAATTCGGTATAGTGGCCCGGCGTTTATTTTTTCGACGCCATACATTATAATAAAAGTACACGACATGAGGAGGTATCCCCATGAAAAAGCTGCTCATCGCGCTGGCCGCCGCGCGCCGCGCCGACAGCGGCGCCGATGGGCTTATCTGGCGCGTGAATTCGCAGCTGCCCGGGGCGGAGTAGTTGAGGCCGGGTTAAAGTTTTTCGCCCGGGGCCGCGTATTCGACATATTTCGCATTGCAAATACAATTAATTCGTGGTAAAATATACAGGAATATACGAGCCGATGCAGGGGGCGCCCCCTGCCGCTCTGCGGATTCTCCGCAGAGCGTTAGTTGCGGCTGTCATAAGGAGGTCAACCATGTATAAAAAGATTTTGTCAACATTGCTGTGCGTATGCATGCTGCTGTCGCTGTTACCCGTGACGGCGCTCGCGGATGGCGAGGTCGCAGAGATAGGCGGCACGCAATACATGTCGCTTGCCGATGCCGTTGCCGACGTACCCGCTGACGGCACGGCGACGACGATAACATTGCTTTCCGACGCCATCGACGGCGCCGTGATAGCGGCAGGGCAAAATGTGGTTCTGGATTTGAACAGCAAAGAGGTCAATGTGAGTACCAGCTCCGGCGGCTCCGGAGTCATCACCGTAGACGGCAAGCTGACGATTCGGAACGGCACATTGACCGATACCGTATCAAGCACCGCAAGCAGTAAATTCATATATGTCAACGGCGAGCTGAATATTGCCGGCACAGCCTCCCTGGTCAGCAGCGGCTATGTCATATACGGAACTTCCGGCGGCGCGGCGATCACCACCAGCGGCAATTTGACCAGCAACGGCTCCAACGCGGTCTATATAAACAGCGGCAACAGCCTTACGATCGGCGGCGGCACAATTACAGCCGCGTCTGGCAGCAAAAAAAGCTGCGTTCTGGCAAACGGTGGGTCCATCACCATGAATGGCGGAACACTGTTGGCAAACAGCAGCGATGAGACATACTGTATCAAAACCAACGGCCAAAAGGTTGGAGCAGTCAACGTCTATGGCGGCACATTGACGGCTGCGAGTTCAAAAGGCTACTGTGTGTACTGGAACAGCGCCGGCACTCTGACCATCGGAAATACCGACGGCACCGGCCCGACCCTGACGGCGGGAGATACCGCCATCGAGGTTAAATGCACCTCGAGTATAGTGGGAAGCGGCAACACCAGCACGGTGATCGTTCAGGGCGGCACACTGAGCGGCACGAAGTACGCCCTTTACCAGAATTCCTCCGATGTGGCAAGCACTTCCTTTGCAAACGTCACGCTGGGAAACGTATATCTGCGGACGGCCAGCTCCCTGACGGACTGCACGGTGAACGGCAAGCTTACACTCTCCGGAATGACTCAGTGTGATTTTGAGAATGCGATCTTTGCCGATGGCGGCAGCCTCTCAAGCGGCAGATATTATCTGGAGAACGGCACAGTAAAGGAAACCCCCTCTTATACCGTCACCTTTGCCACAAACAATGAGAATCTGGGCAAAATCGGCATCAAGAGCTACAGATTTTATAGTGCGGCAGCAGGCACATCCTCCGGCAGCACAGCAAGTCCGTCCGGCGAGAGCAGCCATGAGTGGAGCGCGCTTGACGGCTCTGAGGCAAAGGTCGTCGCCATAGCGATGCCCGAGTCGGGTAGCGCCTTCGTCGGCTGGTTCGACAATGCCGAAGGAAACGGCAATCCGATCGCCACCTCGACGGAGGTGACCTATGAGGCCGATGCCGACGGGCTGAAAAACAATGTCAGCTATTATGCGGTGTTCAAGACAAGCGATGAATATAACAATATGGTGGCCGCGGCCAATGCCTGGGTGGCAGGCTATGACTCTCAGGCCGAGTTTACCATTGGCACCATCAGCGATATGCAGTCCTTTGCCTACGCCGTGAATTACCTGGGCAAAGATTTCAGCGGCAAAACCGTCAAACTGAACGCCGGCCTGGCCTACACTGACACCGACAGCTTCACGCCCATCGGCACGGAGACCACGCCCTTCAAAGGCACCTTTGACGGCGGCAAAAACACCATCACCGGCCTGAGCTTTACCGGCACCAAAGGCAGCGGCTACATCGGCCTGTTCGGCTGTGTGGACGGCGCGACGATAAAGGATCTGACCCTCACCGGCGTGAATTTTGACGGCGGCTACATGACCGGCGGCTTTGCGGGCGAGGCGAAGGGCGGCAGCTTTATAAACTGCGCCATCACCGACAGCGCCCTCTCCAACGGCTATTTCCTCGGCGGCATCTTCGGCCACTCGTCCACGGACTGCACGGTTACAGGCTGCCGGGTCGAGGGCGTCATCTTCAACGGCTACTGGAAGACCGGCGGCGTCGTGGGCTATGCAGACGGTGTGAAAATCTCCGATACCACTGTGACCGATATCGAGGCTCTTGAGAGCACCGTTTTCGGCGCGCTCGTCGGCCACGCGAACAGTGGCGCTACCAAGATTACCGATGTCAAAGTCTCCAATGTCAAAGACGAGAACGGCGAAAAAGCGCTGGTCATCGGCACCACTTACAGCAGCGGCAACAGTCAGACCATCACTGTCGACGGCAAGGATACCAATATCGACGCGGCCGGCATCGTGCCGTCCGAATCCACAGCGACTATCCAAGTCAGCGGCGGCGACTTCACCTTTGAGATTCCCTCGACTTCCAGCAATAAAATCAGCGTGACCTTCAAAAACGGGGACGATATCGTCATCGTGCGGGTCATCGACAAGGGCAGCTCCGCCGCTCTGCCGGAGGAACCGGCGGGAGGCAGCGGCACTTTCCTCGGTTGGTATCTCGACGACGGAACCCAGGTCACGGCTGACACCAAATTCAGCAGTAATGCGACTGTCAGCGCCAAGTGGCGCAGCAATTCCAGCTCCCCCAGCTACAGAGTCACCGTGAGCTCCAGCACCGGCGGCGACGTCACCGTTACCCCGTCGAGCGCCTCGAAGGGCCTCACCATCACCGTCAAGGTCAATCCCGATGACGGCTACGCCCTCGACACCCTCACCGTCACCGACGCGAGCGGCAACGAGCTGAGCCTGAATAAGCGCAGCGAGACCGAGTACAGCTTCACCATGCCCGGCAGCGCCGTCACCGTCAAGGCCACCTTCGTCAACGACGAGGGCGAGGTCGAGAGCGGCCTTCCCTTCGACGACGTCGACGTCGGCGACTGGTTCTATGACGCCGTGAAGTACGCCTACGAGAACAGCCTGATGAACGGCCTCGCGGACGACGCGTTCGCCCCGAATTCCACTCTCACGAGAGGCATGATGGCCACCCTGCTGTACCGCCTCGAGGGCGAGCCTGATGTCACCGGCGTCGCGTTCGACGACATCGGCACCGACATGTGGTACACCGACGCTATCACCTGGGCGGCGGCGAACGGCATAGTGAACGGCTACGGCGACGGCGTGTTCGCCCCGAACGACGCCATCACCCGCGAGCAGCTGGCCGCGATTCTGTACCGCTACGCTCAGTACAAGGGGCTTGAGGCCGTCAACCTCGCCGAGAACCTCACCGGCTTCGACGACGCCGAGAGCGTCAGCGAGTACGCCGTCTCCGCAATGAACTGGGCGGTCGGCGCGGGACTCATGAACGGCGTGACCGACACTACCCTCCAGCCTCAGGGCACCGCCACCCGCGCGCAGGTCGCGACGATGCTGATGCGCTTCATCGAGACCTTCTAAATTAGGCAAAAAAGTGCTCCCCCTCGGGGGAGCACTTTTCTATTGTGCTGGGGCGGCGGATATGATATAATTTACCAGGTAGTTATAGCAGAGGGCATGCCCTCTGCTCGTGTAAGCCAGCTTACACGAAAAAGCTTTGCCGACACTCAGGAGGGATATTATGAAAAAGCGCCTGCTCGCTCTCGCAATGGTCCTCGTCCTCGCACTCTCGCTCTTGCCGGGCACGGCATTGGCAATCGATTATGAGCTGTACATCGGCGGCACCCTGGTAACGGATGCCAACGCAGCCGACGTGCTGGGCAACGGCACTGTCAGCTACGCCAAGACGACCAATACGCTGACTCTCACCAACGCGAACCTGACCTACGATGCCAGCATTGAAAGAGGAGCAATAATATACTCCACACTTCAGGAAGATTTGAATATCGTCCTCGTAGGCGACAACACAATAACTGCCGAA
>CALWXY010000217.1 GCA_944385595.1 uncultured Oscillospiraceae bacterium | reverse complement strand
CGCGGCTCATCTGGGGCTATTTCGACGAGTTCCTCCGCCCGGAGGACCATTTCCTCCCGCCCGACAACTGGCAGGAGCGCCCGCCCGCCGGGCTTGCGAGGCGCAGCTCGCCGACGAACATCGGCTTTGCGCTCTGCTCCGCCCTCGCTGCCGCCGACCTCGGCCTCGCCGAGCCGGAGCGCGCGAACGCGCTCATCTCCCGTATGCTCGACACCGTCGAGCGTCTGCCCAAGTGCGGCGGACACCTCTACAACTGGTACTCCACCGCGACGCTCGAGCCGCTCTCGCCGCGCTACGTCTCCTCCGTCGACAGCGGCAACCTCTGCGCCTGCCTCATCGCCCTCGCCGCAGGTCTGCGCGAGTACGGCTTCGACGCGAGCGCCGCGCGCGCCGAGCGCCTCGCCGAGGCCATGGACTTCGCCCCGCTGCTCGACAAAAGCCGCCGCCTTCTGCGGATTGGCCGCAGCGTCGACGCCGAAAACGACGAGAGCGGCTGCTACGACCTGCTCGCCGGTGAGGCGAGGCTCACGGCCTATCTCGCCGTCGCGCGCGGCGACGTGCCGAAAAAGGTCTGGGAGCGCATGTCCCGCGCCATAGTCGCGAGCGGCAAGCGCCGCGGCATGGCCTCCTGGACGGGCACGATGTTCGAATACCTGATGCCCGACATATTCCTCCCCTCGCCGGAGGGCTCGCTGCTCGGCGAGACGCGGCACTTCTGCCTCTGCGTCCAGCGCCGCAGGACGCGCGGCGCGCCCTGGGGCATATCCGAGAGCGCCTACTTCGCCCTCGACCCCGCTCTCAGCTACCGCTACAAGGCCCACGGCTGTCAGGCCCTCGCCCTCTGCCCCGGCATGGACGACGAGCTGGTCGTCTCGCCGTACAGCAGCTTCCTCGCCCTCGGCACGGAGCCGTCGCTCGCCGTTGCGAACCTGCGCGAGCTTGAGCGGCGCGGCGCCGTGGGGCGCTTCGGCTTCTGGGAGGCGCTCGACCTCACGCCGAGGCGCATCCGCTCAAAGGACGGCGAGCTGGTGCGCTGCGTCATGGCGCACCATCTCGGCATGAGCCTCCTGTCCATCGAAAACGCCGTGCTGCGCGGCGTGTGGCAGCGCCGCTTCATGCAGCGCGCCGACATGCGCGCCCACGAGTGCCTGCTCGAGGAGCGCATCCCCATAAACGCCCCCGTGCTGCGCCGCAGCCGCGCCGCCGAGCGCGGCAGAGAGCGCCCGGAGCGGGCGCGCGGCCTCTGGGTCGAGACCGGCGAGGCCGGCGGCGAGCTGCGCTGCAACGCCCTCTCAAACGGCACCTACAGCGTTATGTCAACCTCTATGGGCTCCACCCTCTCCCGCTGCGGCGACATTTTGATTTACGCACCCCCGGAACCGGCACTCGGACTGAGGGGCGTGGAGCTGTTTCTCGAAAAGGACGGCAAGTGCGCGAGCCTGCTGCCGGAGCGCGGCTCCGGCGGCGTCTACTCCCACAGCCAGAGGCGCAGCTCCGTCAGTGTGCGCGCCCTGGGCGTCAGCGCCGAGAGCTCGGTGGAGCTGTGCGCCGACTGCTCCGGCGAGCTGCGCCGAGTGCGCCTCGGCTCCGAATCCGAGGATGTCTCTGGCGCGAGGGTCTGCGCCGTGATGCGCCCTGCGCTGGCGTTCTATAATGATTATGTAAACCACCCCGCCTTCTTCGGTCTCGGCCTTGAGGCGAAAAAGACGGAGCGCGGCCTGCTCATCCGCCGCCTGCGCCGCGCGGGGCTGGACGAGTGCTGGCTGTGCGTCAGCTGCGGCGGGGACTTCGACTGGAGCTTCGCCGAGGGCGGGGCGAATGGCCGCCTCCGCGCGCATGAGCAGCGCGAGGGCTGGCTGGTGCGGCCGGAGCTTAGAATCAGCGCCGAGCCGGACGAAAACGGCGAAGTGCGCTTTGCCCTCGGCTTCGGCGCGACGGCGGAGGATGCCGGGCGCTGCGCGGCTGAGGCGCTCGCGCTCACCGACGAGAACACCGCCGCGCTCGGCGAACTTTCGGCAGCGCTGCTCGGCATGGACGCCGCCGACGTCTCGGCGGCAATGTCGCTGCTGCCGGGGCTGATGTTCCCCCGCGCGCCGGGGGCGGCTGAGATCACCGAGCCGGGGCGCGGCGCGCTCTGGAGCTGCGGCATCTCCGGCGACAGGCCGCTCGTGCTCTTCGACGAGCGGCACGCCGCCTCCGGCGCCGCCGTCTCGCGGGCGGTGACGCTCTGCGCCTATCTGCTCAGCCTCGGCGCGGAGCTGGATCTCGCCGTCACCGTCGACGACGCGGGCGACTACCGCCGCGCGCACTCCGCGCGCGTCAGCCGCGTGCTCGCGAGCCACGGCCTTGAGCATCTGCTCGGCGCGGACTGCGGCGTACACGTCGTCGACGCCGCCGCGGCCTCCGAATCCCTCGCCGCCTCGGCCTGCCTCACGCTCTCCGCGGATGGCGGCGCGGGGGCGGAAAGTGTGGTTGACAGTAATATATTTATGTCTACTCTGCTCCCCAAGCCCTCCGCGGAAAAAATGCCGGATGTCAGCTGGTTGGAGGACGGAGGCGTCCAGTATTATGTAAACCGCTCTCTCCCGCCGCGCGCCTGGACGCACATGCTGACAAACGGGCGCTTCGGCTTTCTCGCCGCCGACTGCGGCACCGGCTTCATGTGGTATGAAAACGCCCGCGAGGCCCCGCTCAGCCCCTGGCTGAACGTGCCCGGCGCGGTGCGCGGCTACGAGACGCTTGAGCTTGAGCGCGGCGGCGAGCATTTTCCGCTCTTCGCCTCGCCGGAGGGGCGCTGCCGCGTGACCTGCGCGCCGGGCTATGCCCGCTGGGAGAGCGAGCTGCCGTTCGGAAAAGCCTCCGTCACGGCTTTCGTCCCGCCCGACGCGGACGCGAGGGTGCTGCTCATTGAGACGCCGCCGGGCTGCTTTCTGTGCTGGAGGCTGCCGCTCGCCATGGCGAGTGCGGCAATAGACAGGGCCTTTACCGTCACCGCGCACTCGAATCAGGTCTTTTCGGCTGAAAACCGGCGCGGCGCCGCGCCGCGCTTTCTCGCCCGCTCCAGCGCGCCGGAGCTGTGCTGGTCATGCGACTGCGCCTCCGCCAACTCCGGCGGCTTCGGCGGGGAGCAGGGCGCGGGGCTCACCCCATGCTTCGCCGCGCGCTACGCCTCCGGCGGCGAGCTGACGCTGGTGTGCGGCTGCTGCGGCGAGGACGAGCCTTTCCGCCTCGCCTCGCCGGAGGCGGCGCGTGAGGAACTGGCAAAGACGATGGAGCACTGGCGAAGCCCGCTCGCGCTGCGCTGCGGCGACGGAAAGCTCGAGCGCGCCTTCGGCGTCTGGCTGCCGTATCAGGCGCTGGCCTGCCGTATGCTGGGGCGCACATCTATATATCAGAGCGGCGGGGCCTTCGGCTACCGCGACCAGCTTCAGGACGCGGCCAACATGCTGTTGCTCTGGCCGGAGCGCTGCCGCGAGCAGATTCTCGAGTGCTGCCGCAGGCAGTACGCCGAGGGCGACGTCCAGCACTGGTGGCACCCCGCCGCCGACGGCGGGCGCGGCGTCCGCACGCGCTGCTCCGACGATTTGCTCTGGCTGCCGTGGGCGGTGTGCGAGTACGTCGAGAAAACCGGTGACAGCGCCATACTCAATCTGCGCGAGCGATTCCTCGCCTCCGCGCCGCTCTCCGACAGAGAGCGTGACCGCTACGAGGCCGCCCCGCTCTCCGGCGAGGAGGACAGCGTTGCCGGGCACTGTGTCCGCGCGCTCGACCTCGCCGTCAGCCGCGGCTGCGGGGAGCACGGCCTGCTGCTCACCCTCGGCGGCGACTGGAACGACGGTATGGACGAGAACACCGGCGAGAGCGTCTGGCTCAGCTGGTTTTTCCTGCACGTCTCTCGCCGGTTCGACGCCCTCACCGGCTCCGAGCGCTACGCCGAATTCCGCGAAAAGCTCGCCTCCGCGCTCGACGCCGCCTGGGACGGCAGTCACTGGCTGCGCGGCTATTTCGCCGACGGCTCGCCCATTGGCGCGGATGAGAGCAAGTGCTGCCGCATAGACTCCATCTCGCAGAGCTTCGCCGCCTTCTGCCCTGAGGCAGACGGCGAAAAGCTCAAAACGGCGCTGGGTTCCGCGCTCGCGCGCCTCGCGCCGGAAAACTCGCCCGTGCTGCTGTTTGACCCTCCTTTTTCAGACTGCGAGCCCTCGCCCGGCTACATTGAGAGCTATGGGCCGGGCTTTCGCGAGAACGGAGGACAGTACACCCACGGCGCAGTCTGGCTCGGCATGGCGCTGATTCGCAACGGGCGCGCTCAAGAGGGGCTGTCCGTCCTCACAATGCTGCTGCCCGGCGAGGGCGGGCGCTACGGCGGCGAGCCCTTTGCCGTCGCCGCCGACGTCAGCTCCAACCCCGACCACTACGGCGAGGCCGGCTGGACCTGGTACACCGGCTCCGCCGCCTGGCTCTGGCGCGCCTTCGCCGAGGAGGTGCTCGGCCTGCGTGCGCGCGGCGGGCGGCTGTATTTCGAGCCGTCCGATGCTCTCGGCGACTTCTCC
>CALWXY010000216.1 GCA_944385595.1 uncultured Oscillospiraceae bacterium | reverse complement strand
TGAAAGGGTGTTTATTTATGAAATGTGAAAAATGCAATGAGAGAGAAGCCAACTTCTTCTATACCTCCAATATAAACGGCAATGTCACCAAGCGCTGCCTCTGCTCGCAGTGCGCGGCGGAGGAGGGTCTCGCCTCCGACAACATGCTCGGCGATTTCTTCCGCCCCTTCGAGATGCGCAGCCCCTTCGGCATGCTCGGGAGCTTCTGGAACGACGACTTCTTCGCCCCGTTCTCCCGCCTCGCCGCCCCCACTATGGAGCGCGTCCGCATAGCGGAGCCGCAGGAGGACAAGAACATCCCCGACGACGCCGGCGCGGCCTTCAAGGCAAAGCGTGAGCTGGTGCAGCTCAAGCAGGAGCTTCAGAAGGCAGTTAAGGCAGAGGATTTCGAGAAAGCCATCGAGCTGAGGGATAAGATTCGCTCGATGGAGCAGAATGGCTGACGGCGCGGCGGGGCAATTTGCTCCGCCAGCTGTTTAAATCAGCCGCGAATTGATGATGATACGATAAAGGAGTGAACGCATATGCGTAATTCTGATAGATTCACCGAGAGAGCCAAAAAGGCCATAGCCCTCGCGCAGGAGTCCGCCTCCGAGCTGGGGCACAGCTACGTCGGCACCGAGCACATTCTGCTCGGCATCGCCCGCGAGGGCGAGGGGCTTGGCGCCAAAGTCCTGCGCGACAGCGGCATGGACGACAAGCTCATCACCGAGCTTATAGAGCGCTTCGTCGGCCGCGGCGTGCCCGGCACGCCCGCCCAGGGTCTCACGCCGAGGGCAAAGCGCGTCATCGAGCTTGCAATCGCCGACGCAAACCGCCTCGGCCACAACTACGTCGGCACCGAGCACCTGCTGATGGGCATACTCCGCGAGCCGGAGAGCTCGGCGGCAAGGCTCATCACCTCGCTCGGCATAGACCTCAACCGCATTTACACCGACCTCATGGCCGTGTTCGGCAACCCCGAGAGCCGTCCGCGTGCCGCTCAGGGCGCTCAGCGCACCGCAGCGCGCCGCAGCGCCGGCAGCACCAAGACCCTCGACCAGTACAGCCGCGACCTAACCGAGCTCGCCGAGAAGGGCGCGCTCGACCCCGGCATCGGACGTGAGAAGGAGATTGCCCGCGTTATCCAGATACTGTCCCGCCGCACGAAGAACAACCCCGTGCTGATAGGCGAGCCGGGCGTCGGCAAGACCGCCGTAGCCGAGGGCCTCGCGCAGAAGGTCGCCTCCGGCGACGTGCCGGACGACCTGCTCGGCAAGCGCATAGTCTCCCTCGACCTCACCGGTATGCTCGCGGGCACCAAGTACCGCGGCGACTTCGAGGAGCGCATCAAAGGCGTGCTCGCCGAGGTGCAGAAGGCCGGGGACGTCATCCTCTTCATAGATGAGCTGCACACCATCATCGGCGCCGGCGCCGCCGAAGGCGCCATCGACGCCGCAAACATCATAAAGCCCGCCCTCGGCAGAGGCGAGATCCAGGTCATCGGCGCGACCACCCTCAACGAGTACCGCAAGTACATCGAGAAGGACGCCGCCCTCGAGCGCCGCTTCCAGCCCGTCACCGTCGACGAGCCGACCGTCGAGCAGAGCATCGAGATCATCCGCGGCCTGCGCGACAAGTACGAGGCGCACCACAAGCTCAAGATTTCCGACGAGGCCATAGAGGCCGCCGTCAAGATGTCCTCGCGCTATATTAACGACCGCTTCCTGCCGGACAAGGCCATAGACCTGATGGACGAGGCCGCGTCGCGGGTCCGCATGAAGAGCCGCACCGTGCCGAACGACCTGCAGGTCATCGAGAACCGCGTGAAGGCCCTCGAGAGCGAGAAGGAGTCTGCCATACAGGCCCAGGACTTCGAGCAGGCCGCGCTGCTGCGAGACCGTGAGAAGGAGCAGCGCGCCGAGCTTGACAAGGCGCGCGCCGAGTGGGAGCGCTCCATAGGCGGCGAGCGCGGCTGCGTCACCGCCGAGGACATCGCCGAGGTCGTCTCCGGCTGGACGGGCGTGCCCGTAACCAGCCTGACCGAGGACGAGAGCGCCAGACTGATGAACATGGAGAAGATTCTCCACGAGCGCGTCATCGGCCAGGACGAGGCTGTGTCCGCCGTGTCGCGCGCCATCCGCCGCGGCCGTGTCGGCCTCAAGGATCCGAAGAGACCTATAGGCTCCTTCCTCTTCCTCGGCCCCACCGGTGTCGGCAAGACGGAGCTGTGCAAGGCCCTCGCCGAGGCTGTGTTCGGCGACGAGAACGCCATGATCAGGATAGACATGTCCGAGTTCATGGAGAAGCACACAGTCTCCAAGCTCATCGGCTCGCCCCCGGGATATGTGGGCTACGATGAGGGCGGCCAGCTGACCGAGAAGGTCAGACGCAAGCCCTACAGCGTCATCCTCTTCGATGAGATTGAGAAGGCGCACGAGGACGTGTTCAACATCATGCTGCAGATCATGGAGGACGGCCTGCTGACCGACTCCCAGGGCAGACATGTGAACTTCAAGAACACCATCATCGTCATGACCTCGAACGTGGGCGCGAAGAACATCATCGAGGGCAAGAAGCAGCTTGGCTTCACCCACGACGGCGAGGCCGACAAGGTCCGCAGCTCCGATGAGATCCGCGAGCTTGTCATGGGCGACCTGCGCCGCACCTTCAAGCCCGAGTTCCTGAACCGCATCGACGACATCATCGTGTTCAACCAGCTGACGCGTGAGAACATCCGCGACATCGCGGCGAACATGCTGAGGACCGTCGAGAAGCGCATAGCCGATTTGGGAATTGAGCTTAGCGTCAGCGACGAGGCGCTGGACAAGCTGGCCGACAAGGGCTTCGACCCCGTCTACGGCGCGCGCCCGCTGCGCCGCGCCATCCAGACCGCCATCGAGGACGGCACCGCCGAGCGCCTGCTCTCCGGCGAGCTGAAGAGCGGCGACAAGGCCGAGGCCGTGGTCGAGGACGGCAGGATTGTAATAAAGAAGGCCGAGGGCGAGCAGCCCAAGGCTGAGTAAACAGCATATGGAGAGGGCTTTCGGCTCAGGCCGAAAGCCCTTTTTTTATTTGCGGATGGCCAAATGGCGCTTGCAGCTCGTGCCGAGTCCGTTTATAATGAAATTGACCTTTTAAAAATGCGCTTAAAATTGATAAAATTTAAGGGTCAGAGCAGGAGGAAAGGCCATGATGACCTACGACCTCGAGCTGCGCGGCGCGCAGCCGAAATACGAATACCTGTCGCGCTGCATACTGAGCGACATACGCAGCGGCGCTCTGGCTGCGGACGAGAGGCTGCCGTCGAAGCGGGTGCTGGCCGAGCATCTGGGCGTGAGCGTCACGACGGTGGAGAACGCCTACACCCTGCTGGTGAGCGAGGGGCATCTCTACACGCGCAGCAAGCACGGCTTTTTCGTCAGCCCCAGACCGGCTCCGCCGCCAGCCCCGGCTGAGCGGAGCGAGGCGGCGGAGCAGTATCTGTTCGACTTCAAGGCCAACAGATGCAGCATGTCGCTGTTCCCGCTGAACACATGGACGCGCCTGATGCGGAAGGTGCTCTCCGACCAGGACGACGAGCTGCTGCAGACCGTGCCGTTCCGCGGCCTGCTGGTGCTGCGGCGGGCGATAGCCGACTACCTATACGGCTGCCGGGGCATGAGCGTGTCGCCGGGGCAGATAGTCGTCGGCGCGGGGACGGAGTATCTATACGGCAAGCTGCTGCAGCTGTTCGGGCCGCAGAGCGTCATCGCCATAGAGGAGCCGGGCTACAAGAAGTTCGCTGAGATATCGAACAGCTACGGCACGCTCTGGGACTACATCCCGATGGACGAATCCGGCATACGCACCGACGTGCTCGCGAGGAGCAGGGCGAATGTCGTGCACGTCTCGCCCGGAAACCATTTCCCGACAGGCACCGTCATGCCTGCCGCGCGGCGGCGGGAGCTGCTCGAATGGGCGCGCGAGGCTCCGGACAGATATCTGATTGAGGACGACTACGACAGCGAGCTGCGCTTCTCCGGCCAGGCCCTGCCGACGCTGTTCTCGCAGGACGGCAGGAAGGTCATATACATGAACACCTTCTCGAAGAGCCTCGTGCCCTCGCTGCGCATATCGTACATGGTGCTGCCTGAGGCGCTGATGGAGCTGTATGAGAGCCGCATGAGCTTTTACTCCTGCTCGGTCTCGAGCTTCGAGCAGTACACTCTGGCGAAGTTCATATCCCAGGGCTATTTCGAGCGGCACATAAACAGGCTGAGACGGCACTACCGCCGCAGGAAGGAGCTGATGGAGGAGGCGCTGGCGGCCTCGCCGCTCGCCTCCGTCTGCGATATGCGCCGCTGCAGCGTCGGCACGCACATGGTGCTCCGGATGGACACGCGCCTGAGCGACGGCGAGATACGCCGGCGCGCCGGCGAGGCGGGGGTGCATCTGGCACTGATGTCGGACTACTGCCTCGTGCCGTCCATAGCCTATTCCGGGCAGGTGGTGCTGAATTTCGCCAGCGTAGAGCCGGAGCAGATTCCAATGGCGGTGAGGCAGCTCGAGCGCATTTTCAGCGGGGATATTGACCTCAAAAAATTGTCATGAATTGGATATGTTCACATGCGGCCCCGTCGGTTACAATACAGCCAAATCAAAGCTCCGCCGGATGTTTAAAACAGCCGCTTCCGGCAAAACATAGAGGCGGAGAAATTTAACCGATAAGGAGGTCCATGTGATGAAAGGTTTTGCGATGCTGAGGATAGGCAGCGTTGGCTGGATTGAGAAGGAGAGGCCGGCCTGCGGCCCGCTCGACGCCATAGTGACGCCCATAGCCGTCTCCCCCTGCACTTCCGATGTGCACACCGTCTGGGAGGGCGCAATCGGCGACAGGCACAATATGATACTCGGCCATGAGGCCGTCGGCGAGGTCGTGGAGGTCGGCTCGCTGGTCAAGGATTTCAAGCCCGGCGACAAGGTCATAGTTTCGGCCATCACGCCCGACTGGTCGTCGCTTGAGGCGCAGGCGGGCTATCCGATGCACTCCGGCGGTATGCTGGCCGGCTGGAAGTTTTCAAACTTCAAGGACGGCGTGTTCGGCGAGTATTTCCATGTGAACGACGCCGACGGCAACCTCGCCATGCTGCCCGAGGGCATGGACCTCGGCGCCGCCGCCATGGTCTGCGACATGATGCCCACCGGCTTCCACGGCGCGGAGCTCGCCGATGTGCAGTACGGCGACGACGTCTGCGTCATAGGCATAGGCCCCGTCGGCCTGATGGGCGTCGCCGCCGCGGCGCTGCGCGGAGCCGCCAATCTCTACGCCGTCGGCTCCCGCCGCAACTGCTGCGAGCTCGCGAAGGAGTACGGCGCCACCGAGACCATCAGCTACAAGGACGGCGACATCGTCGAGCAGATCATGGAGCTGACGCACAACAATGGCGTCGACAAGATAATCATTGCCGGCGGCAACGTCGACACCATAGACCAGGCCATCCGTATGCTCAAGCCGGGCGGCACCATAGGCTCGGTGAACTACCTCGGCAGCGGCGACTATGTGCGCATACCGCGCGTCGAGTGGGGCAGCGGCATGAGCCACAAGAAGATTCACTGCGGCCTCATGCCCGGCGGACGCCTCCGCTCCGAGAAGCTCGCAAAGCTCATCTCCACCGGCAGAGTCGACCCCGGCAGGCTCATCACCCACAGGTTCACCGGCTTCGACCACATGGAGGAGTCGCTGATGCTGATGAAGGATAAGCCCGCAGACCTCATCAAGCCGCTGGTCATCATTTAAAAGCCAAAAAACCGCCGTCCCAACGGGACGGCGGTTTTTTCACCCCAGCAACATAATCAGCACGGTCATGATTGCTGTGCTTATCATTATCGACACCGAGATGACGGTGTTCGCGAGCGGGTAGTTGCCGCCGAGCGAGGCGGTGTACAGCGCTCCGAACAGCGTCGCCGGGGAGAAGGCGAGCAGCACCAGCGCCAGGCGGACGTATTCGTCGAACGGCAGCACGAACCAGCTCAGCAGCGCCAGCGGCGCTGCCATCACGTAGCGCACGCCCAGGCATTTCAGCAGAAGCGTGACCTCGCTGCGCTTTATCCGAATCTCCATGCCTATGCCGACGCTCAGCATGGCGAGGAACACGTTCGCTGGCGCTATCAGCTCCGCCGGGGCGAGCAGGAAGCTCGGAATCGGTATGCGGAAGAGGGCCGCGACCGTCACCGCCATGTACACCATGAACACGAAGGAGTGCGTCAGCTGGTGGATGACGTAGCGCGGCGTGACCTTCACCCTGCCCTCCAGTATCATGGAGGCCACCATGTAGCTGAACACCGCCGTCGTCGAGCTGTTGCCTATGTCGAACACCGTGACGGTGACGGCGCAGGTGGCCGGGCGGCAGGGCCTGGATGAATGCCAGCGTGAAAGCGCCGGTGTTGTAGCCGGTCGAGTTCAGCACGACGAAGGCGCAGTCCTCCTTCGCGGCGCCGCGCGACACTCGGCAGGCCAGAGCGCTCGCCAGGAAGAAGAACACTATTGCGAGCAGCGATATCAGCAGCATGGAGGGGTCCAGCTCAAAGCCGTTGAAGTTTCTCAGCACCGCGGCCGGGACGGTGGCGTAGATGATTATATTCGAAATCGAGTGGAAATCCGACTGTTTGACGAGGCCGATGCGCTTTATAAAATAGCCCAAAGCCATTATTGCGAGCATACACAGGATTTTTGTAAATACGGCGCTCAAGCTCCCGTTCACCTCCGGATATAATCAGCCGCGCCCAGGGCGCAGCAGCGCCGCCGCGAAGGGCAGCACTGAAAGTGCGGCGTACAGCAGGAAGAGGCTGCCGCCGGCGGAGCTTGTGAATATCGCGCTCCCGCCGAAGCTGCCGGCTATCATCCCGCCGTAGAAGAACATGTAAAACAGGCTGCTGGCCTGATTTTTGCCGTCCGGCCCGAAGCGCTCAAAAACGAGGCACTGGGACATGGTCTGCATACAGCCTATGCCCATGGCCGCGGCCACGGCCGCCGCGAGCAGCGCCGCCGCCGACTGCTGGTACTGCATGAGCAGCATGGCGAGCACCGTCACGGGGCTGAGCAGCAGCACGGCGCTGCGCAGCTTCATGCGGGTCAGCCCTCCGGCGAGCGCGAAGCGCACCAGCACGAGCGCGCCCGCGTAGACCGCGAAGAACAGCTCGAGGCCTGCCGTCTGGCCGCTGCGCTTGGCAAACGGCTCGCTGAAGCTCTGTACGGCATTGACCGTTATACCGCAAAACAGGCACAAAAGCAAGACGGGGACGACATTTTTCGGCAATTTTCCGCGAATCTGCGGCTTTGCGCCCGCGTGGGCGGGCTTCGCCGCGCCGTTCAGCCCGAACTCCATCGAGTAGCTGACGGATATGGGGTTCTGGACGTAGAAGCTCCAGAAGTAGAACACGGCCGTCAGCCAGAAGAAGACCCGATTCACTCTCTTTTTCATAATTCCTCGCAGATACTAAAGGGACAGCCGCTTGCGGCTGTCCCTTTTGGAATGTTGCTTATTTTTTGCGGTCGAGCTCGAAATCGAGCAGGCCGGCCTTTTCGTCGGCGCGGAAGACGCGCAGGAACTGCACGACCAGTATGACGCCGGCGAAGAAGAAGGGCAGGGACATGATGGAGGTGAAGTTCTTGACTATGCTCAGAGCCATGATGCCGGTGGCGTTCTCAATGAGCAGGAAGCCCACAGGGATGGCGAAGCAGACGAAGATCCAAACGAACTTGAACAGGGGGCTCGGCTCCTCGTCCTCGCGGAGGTTGCGGCAGGTGAAGAGCGCGCCGCTCGCGACGCCGGAGGTGGCGGAGGTCGCGATGTTCAGGAAGATGAGGACCATGAAGCCCAGCAGGAAGAACTGGTGCAGGGGCAGGTGGGTCAGTATGTCGGCGATGACGCCGGACTGGCCAATCTCGTTGATCAGGGTGGAGTAGGGGATGCCGCCGTTGACCTCGAGGTCGAGGGCGAAGTTGCCGAGGATGCCGAAGGTGGCCCAGCAGGCGATGGCCGTCCAGATGGCGACCGCCCAGAAGATCTCCTTGAAGGTGCGGCCCTTGGAGGTCTTGGCGATCCAGATACCGGTCTTGTAGGCGAGGCCGAGGTACCACACGATGTAGAACACCGTCCAGTCGCCGGAGAGCAGTCCGTCGCCCATCGGGTCGGTGAAGAAGCTCATGTCGATGATGTTCGAGAGGTTGGTGCCGGCGGCCTGCCAGGTGGTGTTCAGGATGAAGTTGGTCGGGCCGAGGACGAGTATCAGCGCGAGCAGGCCGATGCCGAGGTAGATGTTGAAACGGCTGATGGCCGCCATGCCTTTCTTGATGGGCGTGGTGGCGAAGATGGCGAGGAACACCATGAACACGCCTATGACGCTCATCTGCAGCGCGAAGGACATCTCGACGCCGGTGAGCGAGGAGAAGAGCTGGGCGATGACGGGCGTGCCGAGGCCGACGGTGGTGCACATGCCGGAGGCCATGTGGAAGGCCATCAGGGCGTCGAGCAGCCAGCCGAGCCAGCGGTGCTTTTTGGTGACGTCGCCCATGGCGGCGGAGATGGTGAACGCCCCGGAATTCTTGTTGTAGTACATGTAGCCTATGGCGATGCCGGGCATGATGTAGATGGGCCACATGGTGAGGCCCCAGTGGAACATACCGTAGGCCGAGGCGTACTCATAGGCTCTGATGCTGCCCGGCTCGATGTGGAAGGGGGTGGTGGTGACGTAGTACATCCACTCGGTGAAGCCGAAGGTGATGACGCCGGCGGCGAGGGCCGAGCAGACGTTCATGGATATGTACTCAAAGTTTGTGTAGTCGGGCTTGGCGTCGCGTCCGCCGAGGCGGATGCGGCCGTACTTGGAGAAGCAGAAGTAGATGGGCAGGGCGAGGAACAGCAGGTAGCCCGCGAAGGAGACCCAGGCGAGGTCGCGCGTCATGTAGGAGTACATGGCGTTGATGACGTCGGTGGTGGCCTGCGGGAAGAAGGCCGCGGGGATGAAGAAAGACATGACAAGCAGGAAGCCGACGGCAAACAGGGGGACATTGATTTTTTTCATGTACAAACTCTCCTCTTCTCTTTATTTGGTTTTTAACTCTCGAAGGCCAGCTCGTTGTACATGCCGAGCATGCACTCGAAGCCGGTGACCATGCACCTCTCATCCATATCGTAGTGGGGGTTATGCAGCATACGCTCGACGCCGTCGCCGGAGCCGATGTGGAAGTAGCAGCCGTCGCAGACCTGGAGGTAGTAGGAGAAGTCCTCGCTGCCCATGCTGGACTCGCTCTCCTCAAACTTCCAGCCGAGCTTGCCGGCGGCGTTTTTCAGCAGCTGCACGCTGCGCTCGTTGGTGATGAGCGCGGGGTAGCCGTGCTCGTAGATGAGGTCGTAGGTGCAGTGGTGCATTTTGCAGACGCAGTCGATGACCTCGCGGATGCGCTCCTCGGCCATGACGCGCAGGTCGGGGTCATAGCTGCGGATGGTGGCCATCATCTCGACGTCGTCGGGGATGACGTTGCGGGCGTAGCCGCCGGCGAACTTGCCGATGGTGATGACGAGCGGGAGCTGCGGGTCCTTGACGCGGGAGACTATCTGCTGCAGCTCCGTCGCTATCGAGACGCCGCACATGATGGGGTCGTGCGAGAGGTGGGGTCTCGCGCCGTGGGCGCCCTTGCCGTGGATGAAGAGCTGGAAGTCGTCGACGGCGGCGCTGCGCGGGCCGGACTTGGCCGCGACGGTGCCGGCCATGAACTCCGGCGAGACGTGCAGGCCGATGACGTAGTCGACGCCTTTGAGCGCGCCGTCCTCGACGAGCATGACGGCTCCGCCGGGCTGGCGCTCCTCGCCCTGCTGGAACAGGAAGACGACCTTGCCGCGCAGCTCGTCTCTGTGTTTGGCCATAGTCTCGGCGAGGCAGAGGGAGACGGCGGTGTGGCTGTCGTGGCCGCAGGCGTGCATGACGCCGGGGTTCTGGGAGCAGTAGGGCTTGTCGGTGTTTTTCTCGTCCATGTTCAGCGCGTCGATATCGGCGCGGAAGGCGATGGTGGGGCCGGGCTTGCCGCTGTCGATGACGCCGACGACGGAGCAGCCCCTTATGCCGGGCGTGATTTCGACGCCCGCGGCCTCCAGGTGAGAGCGGATAAAGGCGCTGGTCTCAAACTCCTTGAAGCTCAGCTCCGGGTGGGTGTGGAAGTGGCGGCGGTATTCGACAAGGCGCTCGGCCACCTCCTTGGAAAGAACTTTTTCATCCAGCATGTGTATCACCTCATCAAAGTGGTTTTTTGCCGAAGGGGCAGGCGAACTCGCAGTTGCGGCAGTACTTCGTGACCTTGAGCGGCTCGTCGGAGAACTGTTTGAGCACCTGCACCTCGGCCTCGTTCTCGTTTTTGGTCATCTCGTCGACGCAGAGCTTGCGGAAGTAGTCGCCCTCGCGGGCGGGGAGATGGTCGAGGCCGGTCTCCTCCCTGGTGTAGATGACCTCGCCGAAGGCGCCCTGCGGGCAGCATTTGAGGCAGTACTCCTCGCAGTCCCGGCAGGGGTCGAAGGCGCTGGGGCCGGTCTGCGGGAGCTTTTCGCTTATGAGCATGGCGCGCAGGCGCAGCTTGGGGCCGAATTCCGGCGTTATGAGCAGGTTATTGCGGCCTATGCAGCCGAGCCCCGCCCAATACGCGGCCTCCTTGAGGTAGATGCCGCCTTTTTCGACGTGGTAGAGCTTAGGCCAGACCTGCATGTCGGGCCAGGCGGAGTTCAGCCACTCCTTGAGCGCCTTGCCCACGGCGGCGAGCTTTTTGTTGCCGGGGGGGTCTATGCCTCCGCACCACCAGTCCATCTCCGGCTCCTCCTCCGGGTGGGCGACGGCGTAGACTATGGCGGTCTCGGCGCCGTCCTCCCAGAACACAGCGCCGTGGGGCAGGCCGGTGGTTATGCGCTCGGCGAAGCGGTCGCGGCTGTGGTCTTTCATGCGGGGGAACAGGCTCTCGGACGGCCCGTTCTTGAGGACGGACACGTCGGCGAGGCCGACGAGGTCGGCTCCGAATTCCCTCGCCTTGGCGAGGATCATCGAGGCCATTTCACAGCGCTCTCGGTATGACAGCAAGCTGATCTCTCCTCTCTCTATATTTTACTCAAGGCTTGTTCCATATCTCTGATGATATCGTCGGGGTTCTCGAGGCCGACGGAGACTCTGATGAGGCCGTCGGCTATGCCGGCGGCGGCGCGCTCCTCGGCGGAGTAGGGCGAGTGGGTCATCGAGGCGGGGTGCTGAACCAGGGTCTCGCAGTCGCCGAGGCTCACGGCTATGGTGCAGAGCTTGAGCGCGTCGATGAACTTCATGCCGGCCTCCATGCCGCCTTTCAGCTCGAAGGACATGATGCCGCCGAAGCCGTTCATCTGCTTTTTGGCGACCTCGTGGCCCTCGAATGAGGGCAGGCCGGCGTAGCAGACCTTGCTGACGGCCCTGTAGCTCTCGAGGAACTGCGCGACCTTCATGCCGTTTTCACAGTGCTGCTTCATACGCACGGGCAGGGTCTTCATGCCGCGGATTATATAGTAGGCGTCCTGCGGGGAGATGACGGCGCCGGTCATGTCCTTGACGCCGCAGAGCTTGAACTGAGTGACCAGCTCGGCGCTCGAGATGATGGCGCCCGCGATGACGTCGCCGTGGCCGTTGAGGTACTTCGTCGCGGAGTGGACGACCACGTCGCAGCCCAGCGTGAGCGGGCGGGTGATGTAGGGGGTGTTGAAGGTGTTGTCCATGATGACCTTGATATCCTTATTGTGGCTGTGGACGAGGTCGCACAGAGCCTTGATATCGGTGATCTTCATGTTGGGGTTGGCGGGCGTCTCGAAGTAGACGGCCTTGGTGTTCGGCCTGAGGGCGGCCTTGACGGCCTCGAGGTCGGCGGTATCGACGAAGCTGATATCGACGCCGAAGCGGCTCAGCCCGTGGTTGAGGTAGGCAAAGGTGCAGCCGTAGAGGGCTTTGTCGGCTATGACGTGGTCGCCCGCGGCGAGCAGAGTCCAGAACACGCTGGTGATGGCGCCTATGCCGCTGGCGGTGGCGCAGGCGGCCTCGCCGCCCTCGAGCGCCGCGAGCTTTTTCTCGAGC
>CALWXY010000215.1 GCA_944385595.1 uncultured Oscillospiraceae bacterium | reverse complement strand
AAAAGTTTCCCTCATTTCTTCTCGCAAGGGAAAAAATGAGGGAAAAGGGCCAAACCGAGGCGGCGAAAACGCTGGAAACGCCAGTGTTTTCAAGGGGTATAGAAATTTTAACTGAGAAAATCCAATTTGCCGAAAGCTTTGCGGTTGTCCCTTTTTTCATTGTCATTCATTGTTCTCATCCTCCGAGATATAGAAAATGTCCTCCACGCGCGCCGAGCACACCGCGGCGATTTTGAGCGCCAGCGTGACGGACGGCGAGTAGTCGCCGCGCTCAATCTGGCTTATGGTCTGCCGCGACGCGCCGACCAGTGCGCCCATCTGCTGCTGGTTGACGCCCAGCCTCGCGCGGTACTCTTTCAAACGGTTGTTAAGCGGCATATTCCGCCTCCTTTGACAGCTTTCCTTTGCAAAGTGACAACTATTCTTGTCAATTTGGAGTATAGCACTGACAAGGATAGTTGTCAAGCACATAATAAAAAGGAGCGGCTCAGCCGCTCCTTTTAGCTTTGGAAAAGTCTAGGTTTACGCAAGAAAAGCCCTCGGCGGAGTTTTGCCGCCCGGAGGCGGCAAAATAAAGTAAAATCCGTTTTTTCCGGGGACATATGCCACGGAAAAAAACACTTCTCAGCCCGCAAGCGTGGAATTTGGCCAATGGCCAAATTATGCGACGCAGCGGGCTGCAACTACTCGAAAAAATGCCTGCATTTTTTCGAATCTAAAACTCCTGCTTCAGGCTTCTGGTGAACAGCGCCGCGATGGCCTCCTTAGGCTCCGCGCCGTTATACAGCACGTCGTTCACCGCCGAGCATATCGGCAGCTCCACGCCGTAGCGCTCGGACAGCAGCATCAGCGCCTTGACGGTATAGCAGCCCTCGGCCAGCTTGCCGTAGCGCTCGCCGTGCACAAGCATCTCGCCGTAGCGCCGGTTGTGGCTGAACTGCGAGAACACCGTCGCCTCATAGTCGCCCAAATGGCAGAGGCCGTAGGCCGACAGCTGGTTGCCGCCCATAGCCGCAATCAGCCTTGCTATCTCGCGCGTGCCGCGGGACATCAGCGCGCCCTTGAGCGTGCTCAGACCCAGCCCGTCGAGTATGCCGGCGGCTATACCTATGACGTTCTTCGCCGCCGCGCCCACCTCGTTGCCTATGAGGTCGGCGCCGTAGTAAAACCTTATCAGCTCGCTTGAAAATTTCTCGACCAGGAAGCTCTTGACATCCTCATCCGGCGAGTCGATGACCATGCAGTTCGGCACGCCCTTGTAGAACTCCTGCACATGGCCGGGGCCTATCCACACGGCGACGCGGTTGGAGCTGTCCAGCCCCGCCGTCGCAATCTCGGAGAGGCGGCGGCCGGTGCCCATCTCTATGCCCTTCATGCAGAGGACGAATATCTTGTCGCACACGCCGAGCTGCGCCAGCTGCTCTATGAGCTTCTCAAGATTCTGCGAGCCTATGGAGATGACGACGACCTCGCTGTCGAGCACGGAATTTATATCCGTCGTGAGCTTCAGCGACTCCGGCAGCTCGATGTAGTCGTTTCTGCGCTCGGCCATGAAGCGCTGCATGTTCGCGCTGCCCTCTCTGCCGTAAAGGCTCACCTCATGCCCTATGTGGTCTAGGTACCAGGCTATGAACGAGCCCCATCTTCCGCAGCCTATCACAGTTATCTTCATGGCTCAGAACCCCAGATTCAGGCCGCCGGTGACCTTCGCCATGCTCTCGCTCATAGAAGTTTCTGCCTTGCGCATGGCCTCGTTCACGGCGGCAATCACCATGTCCTGCAGCATCTCGACGTCCTCGGGATCGACGGCGTCCGGCTCGATGACGAGGCTTTTCAGCTCGTGCTTGCCGGTGACCTCCGCCGTGACCATGCCGCCGCCTGCGGTGGCCGTGTAGGTCTTGCTCTCAAGCTCCTGCTGCATTTTGAGTATATCCTGCTGCATCTTCTGAGCCTGCTTCATCATGTTCATATTCATTCCGCCGCCCATCATTCCGCCGCGGAAACCGCCTCTTGCCATTTTGGATTCCTCCTATTCAAATTTCACGTTTCCGAATTTGCTGAGCTTGTCTATGCCCCCGGCGGCGCGCTCCTGCTTCTGCGGAGCGCCCTCCGTAACCCGGACGGGCACCGGCGCGCCGCCCGATATGGCCGACACCGCCGCCTTCACCGCCTCGAGTACCGGCGGCGAGTTCAGCACGTTCATCGCGAACGCATTTTTTATATAGAGCCGCAGTTCCCCGCGCTCCATAAGCCCCTCCGCGTGGAAGGGATCGCTTATCATGTTGTATGCGCCGATCTGCAGCTTGCCTTTCAGCTCCGCCAGCACGGCGCTCCACAGCCCCGGGTCCTCCGGCATGGCCGCGCTCTCCTGCGCGGGCTCCGGCTCCGGTTCAGGCTCGGGTTCAGGCTCCGGCTCCGGCGCGGGCTCGTCGTCCCAGGGCGGCAGCTCGTCGTCCGGGACGGACTCCGGCTCCGGGATGGGTTCCGGCTCAGGCGTCGGCTCCGCGCGGCGCGGCGCCGGTGCGGCTGTGCGCTGCGAGGCCATCGCCCGCTCGAGCCTGCCTATGCGCGCCTCAAGCGCGCCGCTGCCGGAGAGCAGCTCCGGCGAGCTGAGGCGGACTATGCAGACCTCCGCCGTGACGCGCGGGTCGAGGCT
>CALWXY010000214.1 GCA_944385595.1 uncultured Oscillospiraceae bacterium | reverse complement strand
AGTGCCGCGCGTGCCTGCAGTGTGTGTCGGCCTGCTCCACCGCGTTTTACAAGAAGTTCGACCAGAGCCTCTCCTGCATAGCCATCACCGAGAAGCCCGACCACAGCATCGCGGTCAAGACCTGCATACAGTGCGGCAAGTGCGCCAGAAACTGCGAGGCAAACGCCATCACCCAGAACGCTAAGGGCGTCTACATGATAAACAAAAAGCTCTGCACCAAGTGCGGCAAGTGCGCCGAGGTCTGCCCCATGGGCGTCATCGTGAAGCCCGACGCAGACTCCTACGCCTCCAAGTGCATAGCCTGCGGCATCTGCGCCAAGGAGTGCCCCATGGAGATTCTCGAGGTCGTCGAGTAATCAAAAGAGCCTCGCAGAGTTTGCGCCCGCAGGCGCAAATAAAGTTAAATCGTTTTTTCCGGGGACATGCGCCACGGAAAAAACTCTTCTCACGGAGCGCGCGTGGATTTCGCCGCCGCGGCGGCGAAACTCTGCGCGAAGCGAAGTGCAATCCCCTAAAAAAGGCGCGCCCAACAGGGCGCGCCTTTTTTTTATCTGATGTACTGTTCCACAAGTGCTGCCAGTTCGCCGACGGTGTGTATGTCCTGGGCCGCGCGCTCGGCGGGGAGCAGCTGGAACTCCTCCTCGATGAGCACGATCAGCTCGGCCATGTCGACGGAGTCGAGTCCGATATCGTCGAACAAATCGGTCTCCGGGGTAATCTCGCCGTCCTAATCGAGCTGGCTGCGGACTAGGCCGCATATCCTCTCAAACACCATTTGGGCATTCCCCTTCCGGTTTATGGATCAGCTCCACTCCCGCACCTGGGGTTTGTCTTTTTTCGGCTCGGGACGGACGTAGGAGACGACCACGCGGCGGTTCGGCTCGGTGCCGGTGGAGCTGGTGGTGACGCCCTCATAGTCCTGAAGAGCTGTGTGTATGACGTGGCGCTCGTAGCTGTTCATCGGCTCGAGGGCCATGCTGCGGCGGTATTTGACGACCTTGGCGGCCATCTTCTCCGCCAGATGCACGAGGGAATCCTCGCGCTTGGCGCGGTAGTTCTCCGCGTCGACATTGATGTAGATGCGCTTTTCCGCGCCGCGGTTCACGGCGTAGTTGGTGAGGTGCTGGATGGCGTCGAGCGTCTCGCCGCGGCGGCCTATGATGACGCCCATGTTGTCGCCGCTCAGGCAGACATTCAGCCCCTTTTCGCGCTCGGTGATGGTGATGTCCGCCTCGGCGCCCATGTGCTCGAGCAGGCCGCGGATGAAGCTCTCGACGCGCTCACTCGCGCTCTCGGTCTTCTCGTAGCTGACGTTCACAACGGCGGGCGAGGCGCCCAGACCGAGAAAGCCGGCCTTCGCGCGCTCGACTATCTCGACCGAAACGGCGTCGCGCTCCAGGCCGAGCTGACGGAGCGCCGAGGCTATGGCCTCGTCCTCGGTCTTCCCGGTTACTTGAATAGTCTCAATCATAGCTATCTCCAGTTATTCTTCATCGGCAGGCTTGGTCTCCGGCTCGGCGGAAGGCTCCGCCTGGAGCTCCGGCTCGGCGGCGGCCTCGTCGGCGTAGCGGTCGGGGTCGTAGGCTCTGCCGCGCGCGTAGCGGCGGGTGCCGACCTGCGAGGGGTCGGTCTCCTGCGCGGGGCGCTGAGCGGCGCGCTCGGCGGCCTTTCTGTCGGCCTCCTGGGTGCGGCTCTTGGCCTCCAGCTTGCGCTTGCTGGTATTCTTGTTTTTGAGTATCTCGCCCTCCTGGCGGCGCTGGGCGGCCTCCTCGCGCTTGCGCTCCAGCTCGGCGACGCGCGCGGCTATTCTGGCGTTGCGCTCGGCGGCCTCGGCGTCGAGTATCTTCTTGAAGTGGCGGTTGAGCACCAGCTCCTGAAGTATCGCGAGTACGCTGCCAGCGATCCAGTAGATGCCCATGGCGGCAGGCATGACGAAGCAGATGTAGACGGACATGAGCGGCATGATGATGTTCATGCTGCGCATCATGTTGGCCTGCTCGGGGGCGGTGTTCTGGGTGGCGGAGGTGATCTTCATGGTCAGCCAGGAGAGGAAGGCCGACACGAAGGGGATGAGGAAAAGCCCCAGGGCGGGGCCCCAGGACGCGGAATCGGACCAATCGACCTTGCTGAAGAAGTTGAGCTGCGGGAAATCGCAGAGGTTCATGCCGAGGAACTCAAAATTGAGGTTCAGCAGCTGTGGGACCTCGGCCACGAGCTCGGAGTAGTGCTCGCTGATGTGGCGGGCGATGGACAGCTCAGAGTAGGCTCCGTCGCTGATTGCGACGCCATAGGAGGCAATCATCTCGGAGACCTTGGTGACCTGCTCGGCGGTGAGCCCCATAACATGTGTCAGCGGCTGACGCACGACGCTGTAGAGGGCAATCAGGATGGGGAAGGGGATGAGGGTCCAGAGGCAGCCCGACATGGGGTTGATCTTCTCTTCCTGATAGAGCTTTGCCACCTCTTGCTGATATTTCTGTTTATTGCCGCCGTGCTTTTTCTCAAGCTCCTTGACTATAGGTGTGAGGCTTGTCATACGCATCATGCTGCGCTTGCTCTTGAGCTGGAAGGGCAGCATAATGAGTCTCACGACCAGGGCGAACAGGATAATCGCGAGGCCGAAGTTCTGCACAGGCTCATAGAGCTTGAGCAGCAGCCAGGAAAACGGCACTGTGATTATGGACATTTGTTGTCTCCAATCTCACCCCGTGGTTCAGGGCACGGGATCGTAGAAATCGTGGTTCTTGTCTCTGTGAAAGGGATGACAGCGGATAATACGCCTGAAGGCCAGCCACGAGCCCTTGGCGGCGCCGTATTTCTCGAGCGCCTCGAGGGCGTATTGCGAGCAGGTGGGCACGAAGCGGCAGCAGGGCGGGAACATCGGCGATATGGCGCTCCGGTAGAACCTGACCAGAGCGATGAGCACTTTTTTCATTCCCCGTCCCGCCTTTCGGCGAGCATACCCAGCTTGGAGCAGGCGGTGAAGAACGCGCTCTCGAGCTGGCGGTACTCGGCGTAGCGGCTGCGGACGCGGGCGACGATGATGACGTCGTACCCGGTCTTGAGCCTCGGCTGGCCGAGCCTGTAGATCTCGCGCAGGCGGCGGCGCACCCGGTTGCGGTGCACCGCCTTGCCCAGCTTGCCCGTGACGGTTATCCCCAGGCGATTGCAGCCGCGGTTGGTTTTCCGGCAGTAGACCACCAGAAAAGGCGTCGCGGCGCTTTTGCCCTTGGAGTAAAGGCGGCGGAACTCATAATTATTCTTTATCGAAACAGATGATTTCAGCTTCCTCACCCCAATACGGCACATTTGCGGGGCCTCTCCCCGCGCGGCCTCAGTAGCTCAGACGGGCTCTGCCCTTCGCTCTGCGGCGGGCAAGCACCTTGCGGCCGTTGCTGGTGGACATTCTTTTGCGGAAGCCGTGCTCCTTTTTGCGCTGGCGCTTCTTGGGCTGATAGGTACGCAGCATGTCTCTGCACCTCCTTTGACAGTCTGGAGCCGGAATCGGCCCCGATAATACTCAACATCGGCACTGCCGAAGTAGTTGACTTCTTGAAAACAGGCAAAATACGCCCTTAAACGCGCAAAGACGTCTAGCGTACATTGTAACCCATTCAAAGCGCCGATGTCAACACTTTTTCCCTCATTTGAGCGTCTCGGCGAGGATGAGCGTTAATATCAGCAGTTTTTTCATAAAAGCCTCCTTTTAAAAAAGAGAGACCCCGCGCTTGCCGCGGGGTCTTGCAATCATTTGAGCATTTCCGCCTTGCGGAGAATGAAGTCGCGCAGCCAGTCGCCGGCCTCGGGATGGCGCAGCGCGTAGTCGATGGTGGCCTCGAGGAAGCCGCAGAGGTTGCCGGTGTCGTAGCGCTTGGCGTTGAAGTCGACGGCTACCATGCGCTCGCGGCCCAGCAGGGCTCTCATGCCGTCGGTGAGCTGGATCTCGCCGCCGGCGCCGGGGGCTGTGTTCTCAAGCGCGTCGAATATGGCGGGGGTGAGGACGTAGCGGCCCATGATGGCGTGGTTCGAGAGCTTGGTCTCGAGCGTGGGCTTTTCGTTCATGTCGAGGATATCGTAGATGCGCTCCTCCAGCGGCTTGATTTTGAGCGAGGAGTATTTGACGATGTGCTCGTCGTCGACCTCGCGGGTGCCGATGGCGCTGCACTCATACTTCTCGGCGGCGGCGATGAGCTGGGTCAGCGCGGGGGCGCCCTGCTCGGTGTACATGATATCGTCGCCGAGGAGGATGGCGAAGGGCTCGTCGCCCACGAAGCGCTTCGCGCGCCAGATAGCGTGGCCGAGGCCCTTGGTCTCCTTCTGGCGGACGTAGAAGATGTTCGCCATATCGGCGACGGCGCGGCTCGTCTCCGCCTCGTGGAGCTTGCCGCTGCGCTCGAGGCGGTGCTCAAGCTCGGGGTGGTAGTCGAAATAATCGTCCATGGCGGACTTGGCGCGGTTCGTGACTATGAGAATATCCTCAATGCCGGAGGCGACGGCCTCCTCGACTATATACTGGATGACGGGTTTATCGACGAGCGGGAGCATCTCCTTGGGCACGGTTTTGGTGGCGGGCAGCATTCTCGTGCCGAGACCTGCCGCCGGTATAACGGCTTTGGTGACCTTCATATGTATCTCCTTACAATAATCGAACTGAGCCTCATTATATACTAAGACGCGGATTTTTTCCACAAGTTCCGCAAATTTCGCGTTCAGAGCAAAATTAGTTCAAGCCCGGCGCGGCGCGCCTCGCGCAGGGTGTAGGCGGTGCCGCCGCTGTCGCGCCGGCAGTAGGCGACGCAGACGGAGCTGTGCGCCACGAGGCGGCGGTTGCGCTCAAGCATACAGCCCGGCACATAGCGCTCGTGCAGGACGGTCACCTTGTCGGCCTCGCCGAGTATGCGGCGGTACTCGAAGGCGTCGGCGGGCGGAAAGTGCCTCGCCTGGTCGCCGCATGGCAGGACGAGTATGAGCTTTATATGGGAAAACTCGCGGCGCAAATCCAGCACGGTCTGAGCCGCCATCGTGTCGAAGCCTACCGCCCCGCCCGCGCCGAAATAGCGGTAGCCGCGCGCAATCAGCTCGCGCACGGTCCCGTTCAGGCGGCGCATAAGCTCGCCCCGCTCGGCGAGCGGCACTTCCCTGTGCCCGGTGAAGCAGCAGGTCTCGTCTCTGTGTTCCATGGCCGTCCTCCTTTGAGTAGTCAATTACACATTATAACATATCTCCGAAATTTTGTGTCGAATTATGTCGAACGGGATTAAATTCCTCTTCCGTTGGCAAAGCTCAGGTCGGAGGTGGGAATATGCCGGAATATTTTCGCGGCTGGTATGTGAAGCTGCAGGGGGCGGAGGAAAGCGTCGCCGTCATACCGGCGCTGCACCGCTCGCGCGGCGGCGCGGCCGGGTGCTGACCGTCCGCCAGGGCAATCTGGAGCTGACCGCGGCGCTCGGCGAGGGGAAAACCGAGCTGCGCGCGCCGGACGGCTCCGGCGGCATGGAGCGGCGCGTCGGCGAGTGCCTCGAGGGCGAGGCGAGCTACCGGCTCAGCCGCTCCGGGCGTGTGCTTTTTGAGTATGAGAGCCGCAGAGCCTCGTTTGAGCTTGAAAAAAGTTAAAAATCCAACTGACACGCGCCCCTCCGATGTGCTATAATAACTCATTACATTTCATCGGAGGGGTTTTCGTGGATATTCTGGTGACACTGAACGAAAATTACATGCCGCAGCTGCGCGTCATGCTCGCGTCGCTGGCGATAAACTGCCCCGGCGAGCGGGCGGACATCTGGCTGCTGCACCGGGCGATAAGCCCTGAGGGCGTGCGCTCGCTCAACGAGTTTTGCCTCGCGCGCGGTATGCGCCTGCACGAGGTGCGCGCGAATGAGGATCTCTTCTCCGGCGCGCCGTCGACGAAGCAGTACCCGCCGGAGATGTATTTCCGCCTGCTCGCGGGTCAGCTGCTGCCGCAGAGCCTTGAGCGGGTGCTGTATCTCGACCCGGACATACTTATTATTAATTCCCTGAAGCCGCTCTGGGAGACCGGCCTGCGCGGCAGCATGTTCGGCGCCTGCGCCCACACCGGCAAGACGGAGCTTGCAAACAGCGTGAGCTATGTGCGCCTCGGCTCGGAGAAGTACTACAACTCCGGCGTTTTGCTGATGGATCTCGCCCTCATGCGGCGCGAGATAGCGCCGGAGGAGCTGTTCCGCTACGCGGAGGAGCACCGCCGCGAGCTGATCCTGCCGGATCAGGACATGCTCAACGCCATGTTCTCCGGGCGCATACTCGACCTGCCGGACATCATCTGGAACTACGACGCACGCAACTACTCCACCTATTTCCTGCGCACCTCCGGCGAGGCCGACACCGACTGGGTGATGCGCAACACCGCCATCCTGCACTTCTGTGGGCGCGCGAAGCCGTGGAAGAGCATGTACCGCCACCGCTTCGGCGTGCTGTATAAGCACTACATGCGCATAGCGGAGCGCTGAGAATGAGTGAGCTCAAATTCCTCTACCGCGACAAGCGGCTGTGCGTCTGCCTCAAGCCGGCGGGCGTGCTCTCCACCGACGAGCCGGGCGGCCTGCCGGAGCTTGCGCGCTCAGCGCTCGGCGGCGAGATATTCACCGTCCACCGGCTCGACCGTGTGGTCGGCGGCGTGATGGTGCTCGCCCGCACGCGGGAGACGGCGTCGGAGCTGTCGCGGCAGATACGCTCGGGCGGCTTCGGCAAGCGCTACCTCGCCGCCGTGCTCGGCGCGCCGGAGGCAAAATGCGGCGAGCTGCGCGACCTGCTCATGCGTGACCGCGCCCGGCGCATGACGGTGGTCGTCTCCGAGCCGCAGCGCTATGCGCAGGAGGCCGTGCTCCGCTACGAGCTGCTCGGCGAGGGGCGCGGCATGTCGCTGCTGAGAATTGAATTGGGCACAGGGCGTACCCATCAGATACGCGCCCAGCTCTCGAGCCGCGGCATGCCCATAGCGGGCGACCGCAAATACGGCGGCGGCGACTGCGAGTGCCCCACGGCGCTCTGGTCCTGCGCCGTCTCGTTCACGCACCCGCGCACCGGCCGCCGGATGCATTTCTCCGCCCCGCCCGAGCGCCGTTTCCCCTGGGATGCCTTCGACGAATCCCTCTTTTTGCCCGATTTTTTGGAAATTAAGTAGAAATATGTCTTTTTATTCTATATAATTTTAACAATTCATGAACTTTAGCACTCTCCCCTTGACAGTGCTAAAATGCTGTGCTATAACATAATCGTTCCAAGGATGAGGGAACCGGAGAGGCTCCCCCACAGGGCAAAAGATAAGTGCTTATGAATGGAGGAATGACTTATGTTGCCCAGCATTTTTGGTGAAAATCTTTTCGATGAATTCTTCAATGATTTTGACAGAAACTTCTTCCCGACGCGCAATCCGCTCTACGGCAAGCACGCAAAGAACCTCATGAAGACCGACGTCAAGGAGCACAAGGACTGCTACAAAATAGCCATCGACCTGCCCGGCTTCAAGAAGGACGAGGTCAATGTGGAGCTTAAAGACGGCTATCTGACCGTCAGCGCCGCCAAGGGCCTCGACAAGGATGAGGAGGACAAGGATGGCCGCTACATCCGCCAGGAGCGCTACGCCGGCGCATGCAGCCGCAGCTTCTATGTCGGCGACATCCATGCGGACGAGGTCAAGTGCAAGTTCGAGTTCGGTGTCCTGACCCTGACCATCCCGAAGAAGGATGCGAAGGTCATAGAGGGCAGCAACCGCATCATGATCGAGTGATTTCTTCCCCGCCCCCGGAGCACAGCTCCGGGGGCATTTTTTATACACATTTTAGAACAATATAATCTAAAAATCAATAGAACAAATTGTTCTGGATATACTGATTTCGGTGATTATATTGAGATATCCACGCATACGGGAGCTGCGGGAGGACAGCGACCTCACGCAGACCGAGGTCGGCGCCAGGATAAACGTGCCGCAGAGGACATACGCATACTACGAGAGCGGCGGGCGCATGGTGCCGCCGCAGGTGCTCGCCGCCCTGGCGGATTTGTACGGCGTGAGCGTCGACTACATCCTCGGGCGAACCGACAGCCGGGAGACGAATAAATAGCCGCGGCGCAAAGCGCCGCGGCTATTTATGTCCTTATTCATTTATCCGGCGTGAAGGTGCCGCTCACCTCGGTGATGGTGTAGGCGATGTTCTGCACGTCGGGGTCGAAGTAGGCTATGGCGGCGATGAGATCGTGCGTCTCGGAGTAGCTGCCGGTCGCCGGGAGGCGGAAGGAGCAGACCAGCGTCTCGGCCTCGTCCGGGTTATAGGCTTTGTCCGAGCTGCTCACACTCCAGCCGTTGGTGAGCGGAATCTCGACGGTCACCGAGGCGTCGGTAAAGCTGCCGGAGGCGACGGCGTAGCAGTCGAGGGTGAGGTCGGTGTAGCCGAAGGATATGCCGATTTTCGTCTGCCGCTCGACGTCTGAGTAGTCGAAGCTGAAGGCGAGGTAGTCCTCGATGTTGTCGGTGGTGAGCTCAACCGGCTCCGGCTCGCTCGAGCAGGCGCAGAGCGCCATGAGCGCCGCGGCGAGCAGTATGGCTGACAGGGCTTTTTTCACTCTATCCTCTCCTTTATGTTTGATACATTCAGCATATCACACATGGAGGGGAGAGCGTTAGTGTGCGCTCTGCATAGCTCAGATGGTGTCGTCGTTCTCTATCCACTCGCTGACGGGCACGACGTCGTAGCTGTCCGCGCCGGTGCGGCAGACGACGGTCTCAATGCCGGAGTTTATTATGAGCCTGCGGCACATGGAGCAGGGCGTCGTGGTGGTGAGATACTCGCCGGTCTGCGCGTCGCGCCCGACGAGGTAGAGCGTGCCGCCGAGCATGTCGCGCCGCGAGGCGGAGATGATGGCGTTCGCCTCGGCGTGGACGCTGCGGCACAGCTCGTAGCGCTCGCCGCTGGGGATGCGCAGCTCCTCGCGGGCGCAGCGCCCGCAGTCGGAGCAGTTTTTGCGCCCGCGCGGCGCGCCGTTGTAGCCGGTGGAGATTATCTCGTCGTTTCGGACTATGATGGCCCCGTACTGGCGGCGCAGGCAGGTGCTCCGCTGGAGCACCGAGGCCGCTATGTCGAGGTAGTAGTTTATCTTGTCAGTGCGCTTATCCATAATTCCTCCTCAGTACACCACGACAGTCGTGCCGGAGGGCACGTTGTCGTATATCCACTGTATGTCCTCGTCGTACATGCGGATGCAGCCCGCGCTGATGGGGTAGCCTATGTCCGGCTCCTTGAGGATGTCGGTGCCGGGGTAGTAGAGCCGCGAGTGGAAGGCGTAGCCGCCGCCCTTGAAGCGCACCACGGGGCGCACGTCGTAGTCGTAGGTGAACCAGCCGACCTGGTTCCACGTCGTCTTGAACACGCCCTGCGGGGTGTTCGAGCCGCGCCCGCAGCCGACTACCCACTCGTATATGAGCTTCCAGCTGCCCTGCGAGCCCTCGAACACGTTGGTGCGCTGGTGGCTCTGGTTCACCCAGATGAGGTACTGCGTGTCGCTCTCGTAGCCCTTGGCGTTCACCCATATCTCCTTTTCATACGGCTCGTAGTCGTGCGTCTCGGCCCACTCGGTGGTGTAGTCGCCGAGGTAGTCGGGCGTCACCAGCTCGAGCACGCGCTCGACGTCGCTCTCGTCGACGCTGTCGACCAGCTGGGTGTACTCGCGCTGCATGGTCTGCGTCTCGCCGTAGGCCGTCGTGTACTCGAGCGCGAAGCGCACCTCGCGCTCGGCGGGCGAGCCTATGCGGTAGTCGAGCGGGTATTCGAGCGCGAAGCTGTCCTCTTCGCCGGTGACGGCCTCGCTCTCGGCGACCAGCTCGCCGTCTATGTACCAGAGCGCACGGCACTCAAGGCCGTCCGGCGCGCCGCTCAGCTCGGCGTAAGCGCTCAGCGCCTCGCCGGGGGCTATGAGCGCGGGGTGCTCAAGCCGTATCGCGGCGGAGGTGACGCCGTAGTCGGTCTCGTCGGTGAGCTTCGATGGCTCGGACTCCATCTCGCAGCCTGTAGCGCGCAGATACAGCTCGCGCACGCCGCCGCCCTCGACGCGGCAGTCAGCGCCGAGCACGCGCAGGAGTGAGACGGTGCCGTCGGCCTCGACGGCGCAGTTTTTGCCGGTGACCTCGATTTTATCGGCCCGCGCGCCGCGCGCTATCGTGACGGAGGCGCCGTCGCCGGGGAGGGCGGCCTCGAAGCCGCTGCCGGAGAGCTCTGCCGAGCAGCCGGGGGCGATAATCACGGTGTCGACGCCCTGGACTCTCAGCTCCGACTCGCCGTCGTGCGCGAGGACAAGCTCGCCGATATCGCAGTTTTTGAGCTGCAGGCTCTCAAGCTCCTGCGAGAGGATGACGACGCGGTCGGCGGTGACGTTTTTGAGCGAGACCTCGCCGGAGGCGGCGCAGCTGAGCCAGAGGGTGCCGCCGTCAAAGCCGTCGACCTCCGTCGAATCGCTGATCTCGCCGAGGGCTGTGATGCGCGCGAGCAGGACGGCGAATTCGGCGCGGGTGAGCTCGTCGCCGAGCCGGAGCGAGCCCTCGCTGCCGGAGACTATGCCGAGCGCGGTGAGTGCGGCGATGCCGTCGCCGCCGGCATCGAGGCAAAAGGCCGCAGCGGCCATCTCGAAGGCCTCGCCGCGGGTGATGGGCGCGTCGAGCTGAGCGCCGGGCGCGATGATGCCGAGGTGGACGGCCTGTCCCGCGGCCTCGGCGTACCAGCCGGTGTAATCGGTCGGGTCAGCGGTCTGCGCGCCGAGTATGCGGCAGATGAGCGCCGCGGCCTGAGCGCCGGTGACGCTCTCGTCCGGGCGGAGGGTGCCGTCCTCAAAGCCGGTGAGCCAGCCGGCCTCGACCGCGGCCTCGAGCTGCGTCTCGGCCCAGTGGCCGTCTATGTCGTCGAAAGCGGCGGAGGCGCACGGTGCGGGAGTCAGCAGCAGCGCCGACATAAAGAGCGCCGCCGCGGCGAATTTTTTGTGCATTTCCATTCCCCCTATACTGCTTTTAATAATAATATTCGCTCAAAATCAAGTCAAGCAAAAACTTTGCTCTTGATTTAGGCCGTGCGGCGGTGTATAATAACTTGGCCTCGATACGGAGGTGTATCGAAGTGGTCATAACGAGCTCGACTCGAAATCGAGTTGGCGGTGATGAGCCGTCACGTGGGTTCGAATCCCACCGCCTCCGCCAAAAATCGCCGTGCTTCATCGAAGCATGGCGATTTTTACTTATTCACTTTTCACTCTTCACTTTTGACTGACCCGACAGGGCGATTTTTGGAGTGAATAGTGAATAGGTGAGGTGTGCCTGCGGCACAAATTTAAAATGTATTGCGAGGGAAACTCCATGGGCAGATTTCAAATACCATCCACACCGCCGACAATCAACAAAACTATCCGCTTTCCGAGCGACGTGGTGGAGGAAGTGGAAAGGGTAATTCAGGGGAAGAACTGCACCTTTTCCGCCTTCGTGATTGCCGCAGTCCGCACGGCTTTGGAGGATGTTCAGGGAAGTGAATAGGCGTGTGCCGCGCGGTGCAGATTCTTGTATCTTTTGCAGCGGTGTGGTATCATTGCATGAGCGGACGCATAGCAGAGTGGTTTCCGCAGCGTTTGGAGGTGCTTGAATGTATCGAGAGCTGTTGGGCGAGCAAATTAAAAAAGTTAATTGGGCGCAGCTTCAGAACCCCTGCCCCGAAGATGAGATTGCCGAAGCAGAAAAAGTAGTGGGCTATACATTTCCCGACGATTTGAAGGCGCTGCTGCGCGAAACAAACGGAGACCGCTGGTTTTTACTGTCTGCAAAAGAGATTATCGAAAATGTGGAGAGAAACAGGAGCATCCTTTCCGAATGTCTCGAGCCGGACGAGTATCTTGAAAAGGTGGACAGGTATATCTTTTTCGCCACGAACGGCTGCGGAGATTACTATTGTTACCGCGTTTCCGAAAACGGTGAGGTCGACACATCCGCTATCTATATTTGGGAGCATGAAGAGTTTGAGGCCCGCTATGCGGCAAAAGACCTGAAAGACGCTATTATCAAGTATTACAATGACGAACTCTGATTTGGAGTTGCGCAATGAAAAGAGGCAAGCCTCGAGGCTTGCCTCTTTTATTGTACTCTCAGCCCTTCCTGCCGGGCTTTACGTTCACATCCGGGCGGATGTCGCCGTCGATTGCGCCGTGCTCGCGCTCAAAGGCCTTTATATTCTCCCGAATCAGCACCAGAATATGGCTGTTGATTGAGCGGCCCTCGTAGTCCGCCACAAAGCCCAGCTTTTCCAGCATCTCCGCCTCAATGCGGATGGACACGCTCTTTATTGCCATAAAAACACCTCGATAGATATATTGTGTGTTTATTTTATATCTGCTGTGCAGCGAAATGTTTTGAGTGGATATACTGTATATTCGAGGCGCGCATTGACCGCGCGGGGAATATGTGGTACCATCAGCTCAGGCCCCGGGACGGGGCGAGAACTTATAAACAGAGGCGATACCTATGAACATAACAATAGACCATCTCACCGCCGGGGCGGCGCGCGCCGAGGGCGTCACCGTCGTCATCGACGTGTTCAGAGCCTACACCTTCGAGAGCTGGGCGTATTCTCGCGGCGTCGAGCGCATATATCCGCTCGCCTCGCTCGACAAGGCCATGCAGCTCAAGAGCGAGCACCCCGACTGGCTGCTCGCCGGCGAGCGTCACAGCAGGCCCGGCGAGGGCTTCGATTTCGGCAACTCGCCGGCGCAGGTTGAGAATCTCGACCTCAGCGGCAGGACCATCATCCACACCACCAGCGCCGGGACGCAGGGCATCGAGGCCGCGGTGCACGCCGAGCGGATTCTCCCCGCCGCGCTCGTGAACTCCGCCGCGACCGCGCGCTATATAAAAAAGCTCGCGCCCGAGCGGGTGAGCATAGTGTGCATGGGCTTTGAGAACCTGCACCCCACCGAGGAGGACACGCTCTGCGCCGAGTACATCCGCGCGCTGCTGCTGGATGAGCCGTTTGACGTGCGCGCGGGCATACCGGCGCTGCGCGAGGGACCCGGCTCGAGGTTTTTCGTGCCGGAGCATCAGGCCTTCGCGCCAGAGCGCGACTTCTACCTCTCCACCGACATCGACCGCTTCCCGTTTGCGCTCGAGATTGCGAAGGACGAGCAGGGGCGGAACTATACGAAGAGGGTGGACGTATAAGGGGGGCGTAATGCGAAACCATTTTTCTTTTAGAAAGAAAAACGGTTGCGCACTTGCAAAAAGAAATCTTTTTAGCGCGTATCTGAGCTGTCCGCGCCGCCGACACAGCGCCGTTAGAATTGAAGAGCACTCAATCCCACTCCGCGCCACGAGGCGCTCGATATCGAGGAATTCGGCAGCAAAAGCGCCGACTAAGGGGCGCCTCGATTACTACCGAGTTTCTAACAGTGCGCTCTCTCGCCCAAACTGGAAAGCACCTGCCTCTGTGGCAGGTGCTTCGTTTTTAGGCGGATAGACGCTAAAGGTTATTAACTCGTCTGGGCACCAAGGCGTCCGGGCGAGGGGCTTACACTTTCAAAACTGGGGACGCGAGCGGCCGAGCGGTCGGGGGTGAGAGCACTATCCGAATTCCCTTTACAGCCGCCCGATAGAGGCTTGCACTCGGATGCGCGGGCGGCTTCCTGACAATTACCTGATACGATAAAACGGCGCGCTTTCTGGCGACCCCGCGTAGATTCTTTTTGGAGGCGCGGAACCCTTTTTCTTCTAAAGAAAAATGGTTCCGCATTTCGTCCCCCCGCCGGAGGCCGCTCAGGCCTCCCTTTCTTTCTTTATCGCCCGAATGTCGCTGCCCGCGAATTCGAGCTCTTCGAACTCGCCCTCGATGCGGGAGGCTATCTGCGGCGTGTAGCGGCGGCGCAGCTCCTCCTCGGAGAGGTTCGTGCTGATTATCATACTCTTTTTCGCCGTCAGCCGGTGGTTTATCAGCGAGTACAGCGCCGCGGCGACCACGCCGCCGGGCAGCTCGGTGCCGAGGTCGTCGAGTATGAGCAGGTCGCAGCTGAGCATGCGCTCGACCGTGCCCGCGGCCTCGCCCCCGTCGAGCCGGGAGAAGCGCTTTTCCTCGAAGGCCTCGACGGCGTCGCCCGCCGTCTGGTACACGACGGAGCAGCCCTTTTCCGACACGACCCGCGCTATGCAGGCCGAGAGGAAGGTCTTGCCCAGGCCGGGGCCGCCGCGCAGCAGCAGATTCATGCTGCCGGGGCGGAAGCTCTCGGCGTAGGTGCGGCAGGCGCGCAGCACCGTCTCCATGCACATGCGCGGCGAGACCCTCGTGCGCGGGTTCACCGTGTCGTCGTAATAAGTGAGGTCGAAGCGCTCGAAGCTCTCGTCGCCCATCAGCATGAGGCTCGAGAGGCTCTGCGCCACCTCGCGCTCGTAGAGCTCTCTGAGGCAGGAGCACATATGTCCCATGACGTAGCCGCTGTCGCGGCATTTTTCGCAGCACACAATCTCGTCGAGATAGTCCGAGGGGTAGCCGAGCGCCGTGAGCGTCTCGGCCCTTTTGGCCTGGATGTCGAGGCTCTCGCGCTCAAGCGCGGCGACGTCGCCCCCCGAGCCCATGGCCGCGCCGAACAGCTCGACCATGATGGCGCGCAGGCGCGCGTCGGCTTCGCGCACCTCCGGCGCTTTGGCGTATATCTCCGCGCGGCGGCGCTGCGCCTCGCGGCGGTTTTCCTCTTTTGTGGCGGCGAGGCGTTCCCTCGCCTTTGCGAGCAGTTTGCCGTCCAAACCCGTCACCTCAATCCTTCTTCATGCGGCTCATGAGGCGCTCCATGCGCTCGATGCCGCCGCGGTCGGGTTCGCTCTGACCGCTCTGCGATCTCGGCGGGGCCATGGTGTCGCCCCCGGCTATCTCCGCGGGCGTGTGCAGACCCTTGCCGTGCCAGCTGCGGACTATGCTGTCCATATATTTCCACTGGAGACGCCCGGTTTTGAGCACCGTCCTGTCGTAGGCGATGGCGAGCGCCTCGTGCGAAAAGCCCAGCTCCAGCCAGCCCTCTATGTATTTGCGCTCGGTGCTCGAGAGGCTGCGCCCCTGTATGCCGAGGGCGGCCTTGGTCTTTTCGAGCTCGCTGTCGAGCCTCTGCATACGGCGCAGGTGCTCCTCGGCGGCCTCGAGCGTGCATATCTCGCGGTTGACCCAGACGTAGGCCTCGCGCTCAATGGAGCGCATCGACGGTCTCCGTCCCGCACCGAGGCGCTTTTCCGTCTGCTCAATGCAGTGGCTGATGAGCATGAGTATGACCTCCGGCGGGAGGGCGAGGTAGTCGTAGATGCCGAAGAGCAGCTTCAGCTCCGTGCCGGAGAGCACCCTGCCGAACAGCGACTGCACCTCCGCCGTGAGGGAGGCGAACTCCGCGCTCTCCATGGTGCGCTCGCTCATCTCCTCGGTGGAGTACTCCGGCAGCTCCTCGGCGGGGGCGGGCACGCCGCTTATGGAGATAAGCCCCATATCCGCGAGCGCCTCAGCCGCCGAGCGCAGGCGCGCGGCGGGCAGGCGCAGGCGGCTCGCCGCCTCGGCCATGGTGAAGGCCCCGCCGCGCCGCAGCATGTATATGTATAGGAGGGCGGCGGAGGCGTCGCCGCGGTCGATGAGCCTGTCGGCCTCGGCAGCTGAGATGGCGAGGGGCGGCTCGTGCGCCGCTTTGTATTTGACTTCGTTCATATATCTCTGTCTCCGTGTGTGGGGAAAATGTAAAGCTTTTGAAAATTCGGCGCGCCGCGCTGTCTGCACGGCGCGATTCGTGCTATAATGCATTATATCATCAAAAATCCCTTGTGGCAACGAGATAAAAATGATATAATCTTATGTCTTTCGCAGACTGTGCGGGGGAATAATATATCCGGGAGAATTCACATGCTTGAAATTCTTGCGCCCGCCGGCTCGCCGGAGGGGGTCATCGCCGCCGTCCAGAGCGGCGCCGACGCTATATATATGGGCTTCGGCGAGCACAACGCCCGCCGGGGCGCCAAAAACTTCACAGATGAGGAGTTCGCCGACTCCGTGCGCTACTGCCGCGTCCGCGGCTGCAAGGTGTACGTCACGCTCAACACCCTCGCCGCCGACAGGGAGCTGCGCCGCGTCGCCGAGCTTGCGACCCGCGCCGCCGAGCTTGGGGCCGACGCAATATTGGTGCAGGATTTCGGCCTCGCCCGGGTGCTGCGCTCCGTGCTGCCCGACATGCCGCTGCACGCGAGCACTCAGATGAGCGTCCACAATCTCGACGGCGTCTACGCCGCGGCGGAGCTGGGGATGAAGCGCGTCGTCCTCGCGCGGGAGCTGAACATGCGCCAGATTGAGCACATCTGCGCGCGCTCGCCCGTCGAAATCGAGGTGTTCGTACACGGCGCGCTGTGCTTCTCGCACTCGGGGCAGTGCTACATGAGCGCCCTCATAGGCGGACACAGCGGCAACCGCGGCCAGTGCGCCCAGACCTGCCGCATGGACTACAGCATGGGCAGCCGCATGGACCGCAAGCCCATGAGCCTCAAGGACAACTGCCTGCTCGCCTATGTGAACGAGCTTGAGCGCATAGGCGTCGCCAGCGCGAAGATAGAGGGCAGGGCAAAGCGCCCCGAGTACGCCGCCATAGTCACCTCCATCTACGCTGACGCAATAAAAAACAAGAAAATCCCCACCCAGGCCGACTACGAGCGCCTCGCGCTCGCATTCTCGCGCCAGGGCTTTACCGACGGCTACTTCACCGGCAGCATCGGCCCGCAGATGTTCGGCGTCCGCGAGGAGACCACCCGCGAGACCGAACAGCTCTACAACGAGGCGCACAAGGAATACATAAATTCCGAGCTGCGCCGGGTGCCGGTGCGGTTTTATGCCGTCGTCGAGCCGTCGAACCGCTCGCGCTTCGCCATCGAGGACGCCGACGGCCACCACGCCACCGCCGAGGGGCCTGTGCCTCAGGCGGCCGTGTCGCGCGAGCTGACAGCCGAGTCCGTCGGCGAGCAGCTCTACAAGACCGGCGGCACTCCTTACACCTGCGTCGAGATCAACAGCAAGGTCGACCCCGGCCTCTACCTGCCCGCGGCCAAGCTCAACGAGATCCGCCGCGAGCTGATCTCGCGCCTCACGGCGCTGCGCCGCTCAGCGCCGCCGTTTACAAAAGGCGCGTTCCCGCCGGCTCCCGCCTCGGCCCCCGCCTCCGGCGCGCCGAGGGTCATCTACCAGTTCACAAAGGCCGAGCAGCTCTCGCCGGAGCTGGCCGAGACGCGCCCGGACTACATCTACGTCCCGCTTGAGCTTATCCAGGCGGCGCCGGAGGCCGTGGCGAGATTCATCTCCGCCGGGAGCACCGCCGTCGCCGTGCTGCCGCGCGTCGTCACCGACACGGAGCTCGGCGAGGTCGAGGCGCTGCTCAGGCGCACCCGCGCCCTCGGCATAACCGAGGCGCTCACCGGAAACCTCGGCCACATCGCCCTCTGCCGCCGCCTCGGCTTCACCGTCAGGGGCGACTTTGGGCTGAACGCCTTCAACTCGCACTCGCTCGAGCTGCTGCGCCAGGCGGGGCTTGTCTCCGCCACCGCCTCCTTCGAGCTGCGGCTCAGCCAGATTCGCGACCTCATAAAGCCGCTCGACACCGAGATCATCGTCTACGGCCGCCTGCCCGCCATGGTCAGCGACCAGTGCATCATAAAAAACAGCGCCGGGCGCTGCAACTGCGAGAACAATCCCCAGCTCGCCGACAGGCACGGCTCCGTCTTCCCGGTGATTCGCGAGTTCGGCTGCCGCAACGTCGTGCTCAACGCGCACCGGCTCTACCTCGCCGACAGGCGCGCCGACTACGAGAACATAGGCCTCTGGGGCGCGCGCCTCATGTTCACCACCGAGAGCGCCAGAGAGTGCCTGCTCATCGCCAAGAGCTACTCCGGCGAGAGCGGCTACGCCGCGACCAACATCACACGCGGCCTCTACTACCGGGGAGTGAAGTGACATGCAGCTTATACTCGCCTCCGCCTCCCCGCGCAGGAGGCAGATTCTTGAGATGATGGGGCTTAGCCCCGAAGTCCGCCCCGCCGCGGGCGACGAGAGCATACCGGAGGGCGTCGCGCCAGACGGGGTCGTGCGAATACTCTCAGGCCGCAAGGCCGGGGAGGTCGCCTCGTCTGCGCCAAGCGACGCCGTCGTCATAGCCGCCGACACCGTCGTCGTGCTCGACGGGCGCATACTCGGCAAGCCCAAAAGCGAGGGCGAGGCGGCGGATATGCTCCGCGCGCTCTCCGGGCGCGAGCACCGCGTGCTCACGGGGCTTACGGTCATAGGCCGCGGCGCCGAGGTCTGCGTCTGCGAGGAGGCGCTGGTGCGCTTTCGCGAGCTGACCGACGGTGAGATAGCGCGCTACATCGCCACCGGCGAGCCTATGGACAAGGCCGGGGCCTACGGCATACAGGGCCGCGGCGGCGTCTTCGTCAGCGGCATAACCGGCGATTTCTACAATGTGATGGGCCTGCCGCTCTGCCGGCTCGGCCTGATTCTTCGAGGAATGGGTGTGGAGTTGATTTGAACTTCAAAAAATTTGTGAGGCGCTACGGCCTCCGCCTCGGCGCGATGACGCTGGGCGTCGTGCTCATAGTCACGGTGAGCGCCCAGTTCCTCAACGGGCGCGCCGGAGTCATAAGCGACACCGCCGGCATAGTCAAGTCGCCGGTGCAGAGCGCCGTCAGCGTCGTGGTCGACTGGTTCGAGAGCCTCTACGGCTATATCTATGAATACGACAAGCTCGTCGCCGAGAACGAGACGCTCAAAACCCAGCTCGCCGAGGCGCAGGAGGAGGCCAGGCAGGGCGCCGAGGCCAGGGAGGAGAACGTGAAGCTGCGCGAGGCGCTGAACCTCCAGCAGAAGCACTCCGACTTCACCCTCGAGATGGCGCGAATAGTCAACTGGAACTCCTCCAACTGGTCGAGCTCATTCACCATCAGCAAGGGCGAGACCTCGGGGCTGCAGGTGGGCATGCCCGTCGTCACCGAGGCGGGCGAGCTGGTCGGCGAGATCAGCGAGCTGGGCGATACCTGGGCAAACGTCGCAACGCTTATCGACGTCAGCACCAACGTCGGCGTCCTCGTCGGCGAGGCGGGCAACGCCGCCATGGCCATAGGCGACTTCGCCCTCATGCAGGACGGCTACAGCAAAATCTACCACCTCACCGAGGGCACCAGCCTCCTCGAGGGCGACACGGTGCTCACCTCCGGCCAGGGCGGCGCTTACCCGCAGGGCCTCGTTGTCGGCACCATAGAGAACGTGCTCACCGAGGCCGGCGGCCAGATGCCCTACGGCGTTTTGAAGCCCAGCTGCGACCTCGACTCCCTGTCGCAGATATTCATAATCACCGCCTTCAACGTGGTCGAATAGGGGGCGGGCCATGTACCTCGACATTATTGACCTCGACAAGCTCCGGCGCAGCATACTCTACGCGCTGATGCTCATAGCCGTCATGGCGGTGCAGGAGCTGATTCTCTCGCGCATAAGCATCTTCGGCGTGCGCGCCATGATAATGCCGCTGTTTCCCATAGCCGTCGGCATGCTGCAGGGCGGCGCGTGGGGCATGGTGTTCGGCCTTTTGTGCGGCATATTGTGCGACGCCATGTTCTCCGAGACGCTCGTGCTCTTCACCATAGTCATGCCGGCTTTGGGCTTTGCCGCCACGGCGGCGGAGCGCTTCCTCGTCACCAAAAGGCTCACGGCCTACTTCGCCGTCGGCGCGGCGGGGCTTTTCGCCACCGCGCTCGCGCAGGCGCTGCGCGTATTCGTGCTGTACGACGGCGAGCTGCTGCCGATGCTGCGCGTCGCCGTTTTGCAGACGGCGTACTCGCTGCCGTTCATATTCGCAATGTATTTCCCGTGCCGCGCCCTCGCAGAGAGGTCGCTGGACTAGCGCTTTTTAAGGAGACACAATGGACAGATTTTTCAGCCGCGGAAGGCTCGGCGTGCTCTCGATCATGCTGGCGGCGCTGCTCGCGCTCTATCTCGTGACGCTGTATAAGCTCCAGATAGTCGAGGGCGCGGCCTACTACGAGAGCTCGACCAACAGCATAGTCACAACCAAAACGGTCACCGCCGCCAGAGGCGATATTCTCGACCGCTACGGCAGAGTGCTCATATCCAACCGCACCTGCTCCAACATCATCCTCAACACCGACGAGCTGTTCGAGGCAGACGACCCCAACGCCGTCATTCTCCAGCTCATCGAGATCGTCGAGAGCTGCGGCGAGGAGCACATCGACACCATGCCCGTGACGATGGAGGTCCCGTTCGAGTACGTCGAGAACATGACGAGCCTGCAGAGCTACTTCCTGCAGGGCTATCTGGAGGGCAAGGAGCTCGACCCCAACACCAGCGCCGTCGAGCTGATGGCCTACTGCCGCGAGCGCTACGAGATCAGCCCCGCCTACGACAGCCGCCAGACCCGCCTCATCGCCGGAGTGCGCTACGAGCTGAACGGCCGCTTCGAGGTCGCGACCTCGCCGTACATCTTCGCCGAGGACGTCGGCATCGAGACCATAGCCCGCCTCATGGAGAGCGGCCTGCCGGGCGTGGAGGTCGAGGTCAGCTACGTCCGCGAGTACAACACCGCCTACGCCGCGCACATCCTCGGCTACGTCGGCGCGATGACCGCCGACGAGCTCGACGAATACCCCGACTACGACATGAACGCCATGGTCGGCAAGGACGGCGTCGAAAAGGCCTTTGAGGAATACCTCCACGGCTCCGACGGCACGGTGAGGATAACCAAGACCTCCACCGGCGTCACCACCAGCACCGTCTACACCAAGGAGCCGGAGCCGGGCAACCACGTCTACCTCACGATAGACATAGGCGTGCAGGAGGCGGCCGAGCAGGCGCTCGCCTCCTATATCGCCGCCGAGAACGCCCAGCGTGAGATAGACAACGCCGAGGCCGAGGCCCTCGGCAACACCGAGGATATAAAGCAGCTCATAACCGGCGGCGCCGCCGTCGTCATAGACGTCGACACCGGCGAGCCGCTCGCCATAGCCAGCTACCCCACCTACGACGCCTCGCGGATACTCGAGGACTGGGACGAGCTCAGCTCCGACGAGAACAACCCGCTCTTCAACTACGCCCTGAACGGCATCTACGCCCCGGGCTCGACCTTTAAGCCCGTCACGGCCATAGCCGCGCTCGAGGAGGGCGTGGTCACGACGGGGACCACCATCAAGGACGAGGGCGTCTTCACCAAATACGCGGACGAGGGCTACGCCCCGGTCTGCTGGATATATCAGGAGGGATTCACCCACGGCGACCAGAACGTGACTCAGGCCATAATGAACTCCTGTAACTACTACTTTTACACCGTCGGCGACCTTCTCGGCATAGACAAGCTGAACGAATACACGAAGAAATTCGGCCTCAGCGAGCCGACGGGCATAGAGCTCGTCGAATCCACCGGCACGCTCACGACCGACGAGTTCAAGCTTAACCTCTACGGCGAGCCCCTCTACCTCGGCGACACGCTGCAGGCCGCCATAGGCCAGGGCTTCAACCAGTTCACGCCGCTGCAGCTCGGCGAATACTGCGCCATGCTCGCGAACGGCGGCACGCGCCACTCCGCCTCCATACTCAAATCCGTCCGCAATTACGGCTATTCGGAGCAGCTCTATGAGCGCGAGCCGGAGGTGCTCAGCACCGTCGAGACGGACGACTGGAACTTCGCCGCCGTGCAGCAGGGCATGTACAACGTCGCGAACGACCCCCTCGGCACCGCCTACATGACCTTCTGGGACTACCCCGTGAAGGTCGCCGCGAAGACCGGTACCGCCCAGATGGGCGAGGGCGTCACGAACAACGCCACCTTTATGTGCTACGCGCCCTACGACGACCCGGAGATAGCCATAGCCATAGTGATGAACAAGGGCAGCGCCGGCTCCGCAGTCGCCGAGGTGGCCTGCGGCATCATGGATTACTACTTCAGCTTCCACAGCAGCACCGCGGAGCTCGAGACAGAGATGAGCCTTCTCAAATGAGCGCCGCTCCCAACAATTACTACAAAAATTTTCAATTTTCCGTTGAATTTTTCGTTAGCATCAGGTATAATTACTTAAAGCGATAAGTGATTTCCAATATTTGGATGTGAACTACAGATAGATAAGGAATGAGGGTGAAGGAACCAGAATGAATATAGCGCTTATGGCTCATGACGGCAAAAAGGAGCTCATGGTTCAGTTTTGCATAGCGTACTGCGGCATCCTGGCCGGGCATAACGTCTGCGCCACGGGCACGACCGCGCATCTCGTCCGGGAGGCGACGGGGCTGCCGGTCACGCAGTATTTCACCGGCGACCAGGGCGGCATACAGCAGATTGGCGCCCGCATCGCCTACAACGAGATAGACCTCGTGCTCTACTTCTGCGATGCCGGCGGCAAGGAGGACTGCACCGCCCTCAACGAGATCGCCCGCCTGTGCGACACATACAACATCCCCTTCGCCTCCAACGTGGCGACGGCGGAGGTGCTCATACAGGGTCTGCGCCGAGGCGACCTCGATTGGCGCGACATAGTCACCAGCAGAGACAGAAACAGAAGGCAGTGACCTGACAGGAGTAGCCGGTCGGGCGGGCAGACAGGGACGCGGCGCCGCGACTGAGAGCGCTGTGAGCTTCAGCCCCCGGCGAAGACAGTCGGCGAGCCCGCGCATAAGGACTTCTTCCGAAAGCGCAGTCCGCCCCGCTTTAAGGGGCAGCCAAGGGCGCCGCTCGGCGCCGAATTTGGGTGGCACCACGAATGCAGATGCAATCGTCCCAAACCGGGGGACGATTGCATTTTTTTATAGAAAGGAACACGATATGGAAAGAATCAAACCCCGCACGCTCTCAGGCTTCATGGAGCTTCTGCCGGCAAAGCAGGCGCAGATGGAGCGCTTCATGCAGAAGCTGCGCGAGACCTACTCGCTCTACGGCTTCACGGCGCTCGACACCCCCGCCGTCGAGGCGGCCGAGGTGCTGCTCGCCAAGGGCGGCGGCGAGACCGAAAAACAGATTTACCGCTTCCAGAAGGGCGACTCCGACCTCGCTCTGCGCTTCGACCTCACCGTGCCGCTCGCGAAATACGTCGCCCTCAACTACGGGCAGCTGAGCTTCCCGTTCAGGCGCTACCAGATCGGCAAGGTCTACCGCGGCGAGCGCGCGCAGCGCGGCCGCTTCCGCGAGTTCTACCAGGCGGACATTGATATCATTGGCGACGGCTCGCTCAGCATCATAAACGAGGCGGAGATTCCCTCCGTCATCTACCGCACCTTCCGCTCGCTGGGACTTGAGCACTTCGTCATCCGCGTGAACAACCGCAAGATACTGAACGGCTTCTACGCCATGCTCGGCCTCTCCGCGCGCTCCGGCGACATCATGCGCACCGTCGATAAGCTCGACAAAATAGGCCCCGACAAGGTCCGCGCGCTGCTCTGCGACGAGGAGATCGGCCTTGCCGACTCCGAGGCGGCGGAGATTATCCGCTTTATCTCCATCGGCGGCTCCAACGCCGAGGTGCTCGCCGCGCTCGAGGGCTACCGCGGGAAAAACGAGCTCTTCGACACCGGCCTCGACGAGCTCACCACGGTGACGAGCTACCTCGCCGACTTCGGCGTGCCGGAGGCGAACTTCGCCGTCGACCTCACCATCGCGCGCGGCCTCGACTACTACACCGGCACGGTGTACGAGACGACCATGACCCGCCACCCGGAGATAGGCTCTGTCTGCTCCGGCGGCAGATACGACAACCTCGCCGGGTACTACACCGACAAGGCCCTCCCCGGCGTCGGCATATCCATCGGCCTGACGCGCCTCTTCTACGTCCTGAGCGAGCAGGGGCTGCTGTCCGACGAGCCGGTGACCGCGCCCTGCGACGCGCTGGTCATCCCGATGGGCAATAATCTCGGCTACTCCATCGCCTGCGCGACGAAGCTGCGCGAGTGCGGCGTGCGCACACAGCTGCACTGTGAGCAGAAGAAGTTCAAGGCCAAGCTCGCCTACGCGGACAAGCTGGGCGTGCCCTTTGCCGTCATCATCGGCGGCGACGAGGAGGCCGCGGGCGTCGTGGCGCTCAAAAACCTCTTAAGCGGCGAGCAGCAGCTCTGCACGCCGGAGGATGCAGCGGAAATCATCAATAAGGAGACCGCGCGGCGCAACGCCGGCGCAATCATCAAAGAGAACTGAGCTATGAAAAAAGTAATATCCCTTATCCTGGCGCTCTGCCTGCTGAGCAGCGCGGCCTTTGCAGTATTCGACGACGTGAGCGGCCACTGGGCGGAGGAGTATATAGACGTCTGCGGTGAGCTTGGGCTTATGAACGGCGTCTCGGAGGAGAGCTTCGACCCGGACGGTCAGCTCACCGTCGCCCAGGCGGCGGCCATAGCCGTGCGCCTCTCGGCCTATCTCGGCGGCGAGGCCGAGCCTGAGCAGGGCGAGGTCTGGTACGAGCCGTACATGGACTACATGGAGGCGCTCGGCTGCGAGCTGCCGGAGCCGGATGCCATGTGCACCCGCGCGCTGTTTTTCGAGATGATGGCCGCCGTCGTGCCGGAGAAGAAGCTCGCCGCCATAAACAACATCAGCCGCGTCCCCGACAGCGACGACGAGAGCCTGATGGTGTTCTACAACGCGGGCATACTCACCGGCATGGACGAGTACGGCAGCTTCCGCGGCGAGCTGGGTCTTACGCGCGCCGAGTGCGCGGCTATGGCCGCGAGAATCGCCGACTACACGCTGCGCGTGAAGTTCACGCCCGCGAGCTGGGAGAGAAGCCCCTCGATGGAGTGCCTCGCCCTCCCGTCGGACGCTGCGGCGCTCACCATAGGCTCCGCGGAGATCAGCGCTGCCGACTTCACCGCGGCGCTCACGCACGAGCTGGACGTCATCGCCGCCGAGTATCAGCTCGCCGCTCACCCGGACTACGCGCACTACCTCGAGCTGTGGGAGATGGGCGGCTACGAGCTGGGCTTCGAGCGCTACCTCTCCGAGATTCACGGCGTGAACGACTTCGAGCCTGTCGACTGGCAGAGCACCTGCCCCGACACCGGCCTGAGCTGGGCGGACACCGCCTATCAGCGCGCCATCGACTCGCTCAAATACTCGACCGCCGTGCGGCAGACCGCCGAAAAGCTCGGCATAGAGCTGAGCGCCGAGCAGGAGAAGAGCGTCGAGACCGCCGCCGCGAAGTACGACGGCGAGAGCCGCGCCCTCTACGCGGAGAACGCCATGCGCGACGAGCTGCTGCTCATCGCCATAGGCGAGAGCATGGCCATAGGCGAGAGCAAGATTAGCTCGCTCATGGCCTCCGGCGACTGGGTCTGCGCCGAGTTCGTCGCCTTCCCCAAGACGAATTC
>CALWXY010000213.1 GCA_944385595.1 uncultured Oscillospiraceae bacterium | reverse complement strand
GACGCCGAGCGCCTCGCGCGCGAGCTGGGCGCGCGGCTGCGCATAGTCGAGTGCGACCCGCTCGCCGACGCTCGCGTGCGCGAAAACGGGCCGGAGCGCTGCTAATACTGCAAAAACGCCATATTCTCGGCCATCATCGCCGCCGCCAAGGAGGACGGCTACAGCACCGTCATCGACGGCACCAACGCCTCGGACGACGCCACCGACAGACCCGGAATGCGCGCCCTGCGCGAAAAAGGCGTCCGCTCGCCGCTGCGCGAGTGCGGCATAACGAAGCCGGAGCTGCGCCGCCTCTCGGCGGAGGCGGGGCTGTTCACCGCAAAGAAGCCCGCCTATGCCTGCCTCGCCACCCGGATTCCGACGGGCGAGCCTATAGAGCCATCGGCGCTGCGGCGCATAGAGAAAGCGGAGGCGGAGCTTTTCGCCATGGGCTTTTCGGACTTCCGGCTGAGAAAGCGCGGCAAAGCGGCGCTTTTGCAGCTCACGGAGCCGCAGCTCGCTCTGGCGCTCTCGCGCCGCGCGGAGATACTGGCGCGGCTGGAGCCGCATTTCAAAGAGGTATATCTCGACCTCGCGGGGCGCAGGCCCTCGCTCTGAACAGGAGGATATCATGGACAGCAAACAGGACATACTCGCCCTGCTCCGCTCCGTGGCCGACGGGGGTGTCAGCCCCGAGCAGGCGCTGAGCGAGCTGAAAACCAGCCCGTTTGAGGATCTCGGCTACGCGAAGGTGGACTTCCACCGCGCGGTGCGCCAGGGCGCGGGCGAGGTCATATACGGCGCGGGCAAGACCGCCGGGCAGATAAACGGCATACTCGCCGCCATGATAAGGCGCGGCAGCCACAACATCATGGTCACGCGGCTCGACGCCGAAAAGGCCGCGCAGCTCGACGGCGGCATACCCATCGAATATAACGAGCTGGCCCGCTTTGCCGTGGCGAACCCCGCGCCGGTGCACAAGACCGGCCACATAGTCGTCGCCACCGGCGGCACCAGCGACCTCGCCGTCGCCGAGGAGGCGGCGCTCACCGCCGAGACGCTCGGCAACAATGTCTCCCGCCTGTACGACGTCGGCGTCGCGGGACTGCACCGCCTGCTCGCCAACATGGGCGAGCTGACGACGGCGCGATGCGTCGTCGCCGTCGCGGGCATGGAGGGGGCGCTCGCCTCCGTGGTCGGCGGACTGGTCGACTGCCCGGTCATCGCCGTGCCGACCAGCGTGGGCTACGGCGCGAACTTCGGCGGACTGTCGGCGCTGCTCAGCATGCTGAACTCCTGCGCCTCGGGCGTGTCGGTCGTCAACATAGACAACGGCTTCGGCGCGGGCTACCTCGCCAGCCGCATAAACAAAATGGAGGCTGCCATCGAATGAAAACGCTTTACATAGAATGCGCCATGGGTGCGGCGGGCGACATGCTCGCGGGCGCTCTCATAGAGCTGCTGCCGGATAAGGCGGCGTTTATCGCAAGGCTAAACTCCCTCGGCCTGCCGGGCGTGCATATGAGCGCCGAGAGCGCCGTGAGCTGCGGCCTCGCGGGCACGCACTTCCGCGTGACCGTGCACGGCGAGGAGGAGCACTCGCACGACTGCCACGCCGGCGAGGAGCACCACCACGAGCATCACCACCATCACCACCACAGCAGCCCCGCGGATATAGACGCCATACTGAGCGGCCTTGACCTGCCGGAGAAGGCGAAGAACGACGCCCAGGCCGTCTACTCGCTCATCGCCTCCGCCGAGGCGAGGGCGCACGGCACGGAGGTCGCGCATATCCACTTCCACGAGGTCGGCTCGCTCGACGCGGTGGCCGACGTCGCCGCCGTCTGCCTCGCGCTCGCGGAGCTGCGCCCGGAGCGCATAGTCGCCTCGCCGGTGCGCACCGGCTACGGATTCGTACACTGCGCGCACGGCGTCCTGCCCGTGCCCGCCCCCGCGACGGCATATCTGCTCGAGGGTGTGCCGTGCTATGCGGGCGACATCGAGGGCGAGATGTGTACGCCCACCGGCGCCGCGCTGCTCAAATACTTCACGCAGGAGTTCTCACAGCGCCCGGCCATGACGATTGAGAAAAGCGGCTGCGGCATGGGCACCAAGGACTTCGGCAGCGCCGCGAACTGCGTCCGCGCCTTCCTCGGCGAGAGCGCCGAGAGCGCCGGATTCGAGAGCGACGCCGCAGAGCTAACCTGCAATATCGACGACATGACGGCCGAGGCGCTCGCCTACGCAATGGAGCGCATCATGGCCTCCGGCGCGCTCGACGTCGCGGCCATACCGGCGGTGATGAAAAAAGGCCGCCCCGGCCACATACTTCTCACCATCGCAAAGTCGGGGGACGCAGAGCGCCTCGCGAAGCTCATTCTGCGCGAGACCGCCACAAACGGTGTGCGCTTAAAGCCCTGCGAGCGCCTCAAGCTCGAGCCGGGCAGCGCCGTCGTCACGACTGAGTACGGAGACGTGCGGATTAAGACCGCCTCCGGCTTCGGCGCGGAGCACAAAAAGCCGGAGTACGAGGACGTCGCCGCCATAGCGCGCGGGAAGGGCCTGCCGTTTGACGAGGTCTGGCGCGCCGCCGCGAATAAGTTGTAAAAAAATCCGCACCAAACGGTGCGGATTTTTTTATCCGATTGTGGCGTTCCCGTCGCCGGAGACGGGGATGACGTCGCCGAGATAGGTCGGCTGCACGTCGAACATGACGTAGAAGAAGTCCTTTACTCTGGCGAGCACCTCGCGGCAGTCGCGGACAATCTGTCCCGAGTACTCGCGCGGGTCGGAGGCGACGCCGTAGGCCTCAAGCCCCAGCGCCCGCGCGGCGTAGACTGCGCGGTAGAGGTGGTAGCGCTGCGTGACGAAAATGGGCTTTTGGCACTCGAACACGTCCCGCGCGCGGTAGACGCTCTCGTAGGTGGAAAAGCCCGCGTGGTCGCTGAATATGTCCTCCGACGGCACGCCCGCCGCGAGGCACCAGTCGCGCATGACGCCGACCTCGTCGTAGTACTCGCGGCCGTGGTCGCCGCTGACTATGATTTTCGGCACCGCGCCGGACTCGTACAGCGCGATTCCGCCGTTCAGCCTGTCCTCAAGCATGGGGCTGGGCTGATTCCCCGCCCAGACGGCGCAGCCGAGGATGACGGCGCAGTCGGCGTCCTGAAGCTCCAGCGCCTCCTGAGGCGTGAGGATGTATTTGTCCGCGACGGTGCAGACGTATATGCTTATTCCGGCCACCGCCGCCGCGCCAAGTACGCCGAGGGTGATGAGCACGGCGATTATGCGCAGCAGAATTCCTTTCAGTCCGCGTTTTTTCATACAAAAACCTGCCTGTGATAGAAATACTTATGTATTCTACCACAGGCAGGCTCAAAAGTCACACATAAACTGTAAACTTTTTGGTTTACATAATATCGGAAGAATCAGCTCTCAGACGGCTTGACGCGGACGGTCAGCTTTTCGACCCTCAGGCCGTCCATCTCGTCGACGGTGACATTGAGGTTTTCGTATTCAAAGCTCTCGCCCGGCTCGGGGAAGTGGCCGAGCATCTCGATGCACCAGCCGCCGACGGTGGCGCTGTCGGTGTCGAAAGAG
>CALWXY010000212.1 GCA_944385595.1 uncultured Oscillospiraceae bacterium | reverse complement strand
CGGCGAGGCGCGCGTCGCGCTTGGAGCCGCGGGCGTTGACCTTGATGCGCTTGAGCCTTATGTATTTCTGGAGCAGGGACTCCGGCAGCAGCGGCACGGCCTTGCCGACGAAGCGGTCGAGCCTCTGACCGGCGTCGTTTTTGCCGACAGTGAGTTCTTTCACACTATCACCTCATTTCGGATTATATGGCAAGGCCGCGGCTTTGTAAAGCGCGGCGGAGAAAATAGGCCGCGCCTGTAAAAATCTGTTGACAATGGGCGGGGATTTAGGTATAATAATCGAGCGATTGTGCAATGGTATGCAGGTGGTAGTATGCGCCTTAACCTAAATGAGATACTTGAAGTCCCCGGCGGGAAGCTCTCTTTCCGCTGCGAGCTCGACGAAGAGCGGCTCACAATGCCGTCGGTCGCGGGCTTTTCCGAGCCTCCCTACGCGGAGGGCGAGGTCAAAAACTCCGCCGGCGCGCTGACGCTCACGGGCGTGATACACGCCGATATGACGCGCGTGTGCGACCGCTGCCTCTGTGAGTACGGCCAGCAGCTCGAGCTGCCGGTCGAGGCAAAGCTCTCCGCCACCCTCGAGGACGAGGACGACGCCGACATCTACCCCATAGCGGGCGACGGCAGCATCGACCTCAGCGACATACTCGAGAGCAGCTTCGTGCTCGACTTCGACGTAAAGAGCCTCTGCAAGGAGGACTGCGCCGGACTCTGCGAGCACTGCGGCGCAAACCTCAACGAGGGCAGGTGCTCCTGCAAACCCCAAACCGATCCAAGATTGGCTGTATTAGGGCAGCTTTTGGATATAGAATAATATTTTGAGCTGTCACACAGCTAAGTACCAGAGGAGGTGTCACCATGGCGGTTCCAAAGCGGAAGGTATCCAAGGCAAGAAGAGATAAGAGACGCAGCTCTCACTGGAAGCTCGAGACTCCCGGTATCGTTGCGTGCCCCAACTGCGGCGCGTATCACCTGCCCCACCGTGCCTGCAAGGCCTGCGGCATGTACAAGGGCCGTGCGGTGCTGAACGTCGGCGAGGAAAAGTAATGTAGCTTGAGAAGAGGAGGCGTCGGCCTTCTCTTCTTTTGCGTTATGGGGGTGAATCCATGTCAGCCATCATCAGCGAGATAGAGAGCGCGTCGCCGCTCAGCGGCTCCGTGCGCGAGGGCGACGAGCTGCTCGAAATAAACGGACGCAAGGTCGAGGATGTCCTCGACTACAAATTTTTTTCATATGAGAGCGAACTGAGCCTGCGCCTGCGCCGCGGGGACGGGGAATTCACCGTCAGCGTCTCCAAGGAGGAGGGCGAGCCGCTCGGCCTCGTGTTCGAGGACTACCTGATGGACAGGGCGAGGAGCTGCTCTAACCGCTGCGTGTTCTGCTTCGTCGACCAGCTGCCGCGCGGCCTGCGCCGCAGCCTGTACTTCAAGGACGACGACGCCCGCCTCAGCTTCCTCACCGGCAGCTACATAACGCTCACCAACCTCTCCGAGCGCGAGATCCAGCGCATATGCGATATGCGCATCAGCCCCATAAACGTCTCGGTGCACGCCTCAGACCCCGAGCTGCGCGCCAAGCTGCTCGGCAATCCCGAGGGCAGGCGCGGCATGGAGATTATGCGCCGCCTCGCGAAGGCGGACGTCATAATGAACTGCCAGATAGTCTGCTGCCCCGGCCTGAACGACTCAGAGCAGCTGCGCCGCACGATGACGGAGCTTGCGGAGCTATACCCGCAGGTCTGCAGCGTGTCCATAGTCCCCGTCGGCCTCACGAAGCACCGCGAGCGCCTCGCGAAGCTCGAGCCCTTCACCCCGGAGCACGCCGGGGAGACCATAGACATGGTCGAAGCTTTCGGCGAAGAGTGCCTCGATAAGCTCGGCAGCCGGGTGTTCTTCTGCTCCGACGAGCTGTACCTCGCCGCGGGCAGGGCATTGCCGGAGTACGAGTTCTACGAGGACTTCCCCCAGCTCGAAAACGGCGTGGGCATGCTGCGCCTGCTCGAGTGGGAGTTTCTGGACGAGCTGGACTTCACCGAGCCGTCAGCCGGAACGGGCGAGAGATTCACCGTCGCCACCGGCGTCGCCGCCGCGCCGTTTCTCGAAAAGCTGATGCTGACAGCGGCGGAAAAATGTGATAATATAAAAGGTAACGTCGTCGCCGTCGTGAACGACTTTTTCGGGCATACGATAAACGTCGCGGGCCTCATCACCGGGCGTGACCTCACGGCGCAGCTGCAAGGGCGCGATTTGGGCGAGAGAGTGCTGATTCCGCAGAACATGCTGCGGCACGGCGAGGGCGTGTTTCTCGACGATATGACGCTCGAGGAGGCGGAGACGCTGCTCGGCGTGCCCGTCGTACCCGTCGAGCAGGACGGAGCCGCGCTGCTGCGCGCCATGCTCGGCGAGCGCTGATTATGAAAGGAGCGGATACCATGGCAAGACCGCTTGTTGCAATAGTAGGACGGCCCAACGTGGGCAAGAGTATGCTCTTCAACCGCCTCGCCGGCAGCCGCCTCAGCATAGTGGAGGACACCCCCGGCGTCACCCGCGACAGGCTCTACGCCGAGTGCGAGTGGAACGGGCGCAGGTTCGACATAGTCGACACCGGCGGCATAGAGCCGACGGCGGACAACGAAATATTGCTGTTCATGCGCGAGCAGGCGAACATCGCCATCTCGGCGGCGGACGTCGTGGTGCTCGTCACCGAGATCGGCACCGGCGTCACCGCGGCGGACAAGGAAGTCGCGGATATGCTGCTGCGCGCGAAAAAGCCCGTGGTGCTCTGCGTGAACAAGATGGACTCCACCGGCGAGCCCGACCCCGTCATATACGAGTTCTACTCCCTCGGCCTCGGCGACCCCATCGCCCTCTCCGCCGTGCACGGCCACGGCACCGGCGATTTGCTCGACGAGTGCGTCAAATACTTCCCGCCCGAGAGCGAGGGCGATAACGACGACGACAGAATCAAGGTCGCCATCATCGGCAAGCCGAACGTCGGCAAATCCTCGCTCACGAACCTCATCCTCGGCGAGAACCGCGTCATCGTCAGCAACGTCGCGGGCACGACGCGCGACGCCGTCGACAGTGCGTTCGAGAACAAATACGGCAAATACCTGTTCATCGACACGGCGGGCATACGCCGCCGCTCGAAGGTGGACGACAGAATAGAGAAATTCTCCGTCATGCGCGCGCAGATGGCAATAGAGCGCTCGGACGTGTGCCTCATAATGCTCGACGCGCGCGAGGGCGTGACCGAGCAGGATACGAAAATCGCCGGCCTCGCGCACGAGGCGGGCAAGGCGAGCATAATCGTCGTCAACAAGTGGGATCTCGTCGAGAAGGACGGCAAGACCATGGACAAGATGCGCAAGGAGGTCATGCGCGACCTCAGCTTCATGAGCTACGCGCCGGTGCTGTTCATCTCCGCCCTCACCGGACAGAGGACGGAGCGCATATTCGAGCTTGTGAACTTCGTGAACGACCAGAGCGCCATGCGCATAACGACGGGTATGCTGAATAACGTGCTGGCCGACGCGCAGGCCAGGGTGCAGCCGCCCACGGACAAGGGCAAGCGCCTGAAGATTTACTACATGACGCAGACGGGCATCAAGCCGCCTAACTTCGTGGTGTTCTGCAACTCGCGCGAGCTGTTCCACTTCTCTTACCAGCGCTATCTGGAGAACCAGATACGGAGCACCTTCGGCCTCGAGGGCACTCCGATACGCATGGTCATAAGGCAAAAGGGGGAAAAGGAATGAAAACCTTTGTGCTGATAATAATAGCGATTATCTCGTACACGCTGGGCAGCGTGAACGGGTCGATAATCGTGTCGAGAAGGCTGTTCCACAAGGACGTGCGCCGCTACGGCAGCGGCAACGCGGGTCTCACGAATTTCCACCGCACCTTCGGCGCGGGCGGAGCGCTGGCCGTGATAGCCATAGACTTTTTCAAGGCCGTCATAGCTTCGCTCATAGGCGGCGCGCTGATGGGCATATTCGGCTACGACATGATAGGCAAGCTGTTTGCGGGCTTCTGCGTCATGCTGGGGCACTCCTACCCGGTGTTTTTCGGCTTCCGTGGCGGCAAGGGCGTGCTGTCGGGCTTCGGCGTGCTGTTCGCGGCCGACTGGCGCATAGCGTGCATATGCATCATCGTGTTCATCGCGGTGGTGGCGTTCACGAGATACGTCTCGCTCGGCTCCATGCTGGCGGCGCTGTGCGCGCCTCTGGCGGTGTGGGCGTTTGACTACGGCGGACTCGAGGGCACGGTCATGCTGCTGTGCGTGCTGCTGCTGCTGTTCGGCCACCGGTCGAATATCGGCCGCCTAATCACCGGCACCGAGCCCAAGCTCCGCATAGGCAAAACGCCGGAGGAAAAGCTGAAAGAAGATTTTTGACGAAAATCTGAAAAAAGGTGTTGACATTCCCGATTGCCTGTGGTAATATAACTCCTGCAGTCGAGAGACAACACCGACTTGGGGGTATAGCTCAGCTGGGAGAGCGCTTGAATGGCATTCAAGAGGTCAGCGGTTCGATCCCGCTTATCTCCACCATAGGATGCGCTGGGTATTCTTAGATAACTTGTCTTGCTTCAAGGCAAGTT
>CALWXY010000211.1 GCA_944385595.1 uncultured Oscillospiraceae bacterium | reverse complement strand
GTGCGACACGTTGGCGACGAACTCGCGGCGCATGGCCTCGCTTTTGCGGAGCGTGTCGAGCGTGCCCTCGAGGCGCGAGGCCATCTCGTTGAAGGTGCGCGTGAGCGTGCCGATCTCGTCGTGCGCGGAGCTCTCCGGCTTGTGGGCGAAGTCGCCGCCCGCGACGCGCTTTGCCGCGCGGGTGAGCTGGCTGATTGGCGTGACCAGCGCCCTCGCGAGCACCATGCTGAGCAGTGCCGATATGACGAGGCCGAAGCCCAGCGCCGCGAGTATGATATTCACCAGCTTCTCGCCCAGCTCCTGAGAGACGGACTTGTTGTCGAGCACCCAGATTATATAGCCGTCGCCCTCGGAGACGGGCAGCGCCACGTCCATATAGTCGGCGGAGGAGTCGCTGAGGTAGCCGTCGCCTCCGTTCATGGCGGTGAGGACGTTGGGCGTGACCAGCCCCTCGATGGCGGAGGCGCCCTCGCTGCCGGCGAGGTACTCGCCGCTTGAGGACAGTATATAATAGTTTCTCGTGCCGGAGTCTATGCCGAGCTTGCCGGAGTGCGCCCTGAGAATCTCGGCCATGCGCTCCGGCGCGTTTTCGCCGGAGGCGGCGGAGCGCAAATCGCCCGCGAGGGCGGTGTCGGCAAAGACCGACTGCATCTGCCCGTAGAACTGCTGCGTGAAAAAGTCCTCCACGCTTCGCACCAGAAACACGCCGACGACCAGCATGAGCGACAGTATCATAAGCAGCATTATAAGCACGAGCTTTGAGTAGAGGCTCTGTCTCATATATGCATTTTCCTCGCTTATTCGGCGAAATAGTAGCCCGCGCCGCGCTTGGTGATGACGTACTCAGGCTCGGCGGGGTTGTCCTCCAGCTTCTCGCGCAGGCGGCGCACCGCGACGTCGACGGCGCGGAGGTCGCCGTAGTAGTCGTACTGCCAGACCTCGCTCATAAGCTCCTGCCGGGAGATGACCTTGCCCGGCTCGGCGGCGAGGAATTTGATAAGCTCATACTCGCGCTGGGTGAGATCCAGCTCCGCGCCGTTTTTGAACACGGCGTGGCGCTCGAGGTCGATGACGAGGTCGCGCCTGCGCAGCAGCTCGCCGTCGCCTTTTGGCGTCTCGAGCGAGCGGGCGCGGCGCATGTTGGTCTTAACCCTCGCGACAAGCTCGCGCAGGGAAAAGGGCTTTGTTATATAATCGTCCGCGCCAAGCTCGAGGCCGAAGACCTTGTCCGTCTCCTCCTCGCGCGCGGTGATCATAATTATCGGCACATTGTCGCCCTCCGCCCTGAGGGTGCGGCAGACCTCGAAGCCGTCCATATACGGGAGCATGACGTCGAGCAGGATGAGGTCGGGCGAGTCGCTGCGTGCCTTGGCAAGCCCGTCCTTGCCGTCGTAGGCGCAGATGGTGTCGAAGCCCTCCTTCTGGAGGTTGAATTTGAGTATGTCGACTATGGCCTTTTCATCGTCGACTATGAGTATTTTTCCCGCGCTCATATCAAACCACTCCCAAAGAACTAATTGGCGCTCTGCGCGTCGAGGTAAATTTTGGCCTTGAGAACCGCCAGGACGGTTTTGCCGTCGCGGATCTCGCCGGACATGCACTTGTCCACCAGCTCGGCGAATGGCACATGGACTATGTCCAGAAACTCGCCCGCGTCGGGGTGGGCCTCGCCGTTTTCAAGCCCGGTGGCGAGGTAGATGTGCAGCACCTCGCTGCAAAAGCCCGGCGAGGGGTACATGCTGCCTAGCGGCACTATCTTGCCGGCGGTGATGCCGGTCTCCTCCGAGAGCTCGCGCACGGCGCACTCGAGCGGGTCCTCGCCGCGCTCAAGCTTGCCCGCCGGTATCTCCAGCAGGTGCTCGCCGAAGCAGTAGCGGTACTGCCGCACGCAGACCGCCTCGTTTTTATCGTTGATCGCGAGTATGCCGACTCCGCCGGGGTGCGTCACGACCTCGCGCAGCGCCGTCTCCCCGTCGGGCAGCTCTATTCTGTCGAGGTCGACATCCACGATGAGACCCCGGTAGCCGTTTATGGTTTTTATCTTTTTCTCAGTGTAGTCCATATTGCAAACTATCCTCCATAGGCGGTGCTTTCGGTAATTATAACACGCCGCCGCTCAAATTTCCAGTCATTTAGCCCTGCGGCCATGGGCTTGTAATTTGCGGGCCGTCTGCTATACTCTAAATATCACTCGATTGGAGGTGCGATATGCTGGAGGTGTGTTTCAGCGACTCCGCGAAAGGCGGGCTCGCCATGGCGCAGCGCTGCGGCGGGGACGTCATCGGCGGCGCTGTGAGCGTCATCACGGACAGGAAAGGACTTGCAGGCTTTTTCGCAAAGCGCAAAGTCCTGCGCGAATACCGCAAGCGGCGTGAGGAGCTGCATAAGCTGGCAGTACCTCTGGGCGGCAGCCGCAAGGATATCATAGGCCTCTCATTCGGCCTCTCGGAGGGCGACATCGCCTCGCCCATATCGGAGGGCGACTGCCCAAGGCGCGAGGAGCTGCGCTCCTGGTTCTGCTTCGACAGGCACGGCGAACAGGAGGATTTCGCCTCCGCCGCCGACGAGCTGTGGGATAGCTCGCTCGCCGGGCTGCGCAGGCTTGAGGCTCAGCCGGAGGAGATACGCCTCTGGGTCGACAATCTGCCCGACACCCGCTGCGGTCTGCTGTTCGTCGCGGATATTCTCAGGGGCAGCAGGACGTCCATACACATCGTCGAGCTGCCGGAGCGCTTCGAGCGCGGCGACGGCACTGTAGTGCACTACCGCGGTTGGGGCGAGGTGGATCCGGAGCTGTTCGGGCTTTTCGCCGCCGCCGGCGAGAGAGTGCTCACTTCGGAGGAAATTGAAAATTTTTCAGAAAAATGGCGTCAGCTCCAAGTCCAAAACGCGCCGCTGCGCGTCATTGTTGACGGGGAGGTCGCAAGCGCCGGTTTGGACTGGTACGACGACCTCATAAGGCGCGAGTTCCCCGACGGCAGCTGCAAGGCGGCGGAGATTATAGGCCGCGCGCTCGGCAGGCAGGGCATCCCCACCGGCGACGTGTTCGTGGCCAGGAGGCTGCAGCATTTTATCGAGGCCGGGGAGCTGGCCGTCGTCTCGGAAGACGGCAGAGGCTTTTACTCCGCCGTCCTCCGCCGCGCCTAATAATCGATTGGAGCGAAGAAACATGCGCGCAAAACTCATTTCCGTCACACTGTCGGCCCTCATGCTGCTGTCCGCCTGCACGGCGAAAGCCGAGACCGAGCCGTCGCCAACCCCCTCCCCCACCCCCTCGCCGGTGGAGACACCGCTTGAGATATCCCCATCCCCGGAGGCAGAGGAGCTCACGCCGGTGGAACAGATGGCCGCCGCCATTGAGCGGCTTGAGCCGTCCGTCACGCTCCCGCTCGCGGACATAGGCACAGGCGAAGACCCGGAGATTGACGCCAGAAACCTCTACTACGCCGTTCTCAGCGAGCATCCCGAGCTGAAATACGCCTACGACGTCGCCGTCACCATCTCCGGCGACAGCGCCGAGTGCGTATTCTCGTACATGCCGTACAAGACCGAGGGCTACGTCCCGCCGGAGGGCAGCCACACCATCAGCTCGCTGCGCGCCGCTGTCGTGCAGGCCGACAGCATGAACGACGGCACGGAGCGTCTGTCCATTGCCATCACAAACCCCGAGCTTGAGGTGGACGACATTCAGAGAGCGTTGATGCAATCCGGCTGCGGGTGCATAGTCTACACACTCAGCGCGGACGGCGCCGAGATTGTGGCCTCGCCCGGCATAGCGGAGACTCTGCCGGAGTGCGCGGCCCTCATATCCGACACCTATGAGCTGGCAGCCTCCCTGCTCGAGGACATTGTAAACGACGATGACAGCCAGCTTGAGAAAATCCGCGCGGTGTACGGCTATATAAGCGAAAACGTCTCCTACGACTTCCGCTACTACAACGACTTCGAGTCCATGCCCCGCACCTCGACGGTGGCCTGGGGCGCACTGCACGACGGCACCGCCATCTGCGGCGGCTACGCCCACGCGTTCAAGACCTTCCTCGATTTGCTCGGCGTGGAGAGCTACACGGTTTCCGGCGTATCGAGCGGCGAGAACCACAGCTGGAACTACGTCGTGCTCGACGGCGAGGGCTTCTACTGCGACCCCACCGCCGACAGAGGCGGCGGCGAGCGGCACTTCATGCTCAGCGAGGCGGACTTCGCCGTCTCCGGCAGCTACGAGTGGGACGCGGATTTCTATGCCCGCCTCGCCGCGTGACCGCAGCCCGCGTGACGCACAATATAAAAAGAAGGCGAACAGCACTACATAAGGATTATGGATAAAGCCTGGTGGGGAGAGCCCGACCGCCCGGAAACGGTCGTCGTTGTTCTGGGGAATCCGGTTGTCACCTATGATATGATGAAAGACGCGGGGCTCGTCTGAGGGGGCAGACGTGGTAAAAGGCTTCAAAATGAGATGTCCGGCGCGGGCGGGATTTTCGATTTATTTTTTTATTATCCGTTAATATTTACTTGATTTAATGGTGAGATTATTATATCATGTATGTAAACACTTTACAGATTGGGTGGTGATGCCGATGCAGCGGACATGAGGGAAGCCGCCTTGTCCCAGCCCACACGAAAGGAGTTTTGAATATGAAAAACAGCAAATTTGTCGGGAAGGCCCGCAGCTTCGCCGCCGGTTTTGTCTGCGCGGCGCTGCTGCTCGTCTGCGCCGGAACCGCGCTCGCCGCCTCCGGCGGACAGATAATACTGAATACTACCAGCTACGATATAAACGGCGAGGTAATAGCAGAAATCGGTGAGTACATAGAAGCGCCGTCCGGCGCCGAGGTCCCGGCTGTCATTTCCTATGAGGATGAAAACGGCGGGGTGACGAACTATATCCCAGTCAGGATAGTCGCCGAGCAGCTCAACATGCCGCTGGCATGGGAGAACGGAAGCTTCAGCCTCGGCACCGAGGCCAAACGCGCCCTGCAGCCGGACATCATGGACGACGGAACCGTGAATTGGCGCGACCAGTTCGTCGAGCCGCCCGAATCCATCACCCCTCCGGAGGACGCTCGGGAGATGCTTTATCTTGAGATAACCGGAGAGCACCGCGGCATTATCGAGCCGCCGGATGATAGCTGCAAATACATTTATGTGACTGTCACCAACAACAGCGAGGACGAGCTCTCCTTCGGGCTCGGGGCAGCAACCGAAAACAAGCAGAGCAGCGGCGTTGTGATAAATTATGTCAAGCCAGGCGAAACTGTGACGCGCACTGTTGAGCTGCTGGCAGACAAGCTGACCGATTTGTTCCCCTACGTCGTGATAGACTCTGAGGGCGACATCAACGCCTCCATCGACATAATGCTGCTTGAGGAATAAAACAGCTGCCGCCGCTATACCCGCCAGCCGGAATGCGGCATACTTACGTTAGCGCTGCACAAGCCCGTCCGAACCGTCCCGTAGATTTTCTCGGTGCAATGGTATAAAATATTGCGGGGGTTTGTTTTTCATTGGTATAATATATTATCAATTTAAAGGGGGGAAATCCGATATGCCTGAACACGACGAATGGTTCGATGACATATACAGGCAACATTTCGCCAGGCTGTTCAGGCAGGCATATTGTATTGCGGGATTATTCCCTCGCGGAGAATCTCGTCGCGGAGACCTTTCTGATTATGCTCTGCAAGAGGGAGACTCTGACAAAGCACCCGAACATCGCCGGATGGCTGAATCTGACTCTCAAAAACGTCATCCTCGACGAGCTGAAATCCGCGAAGCACAGGCTCGAGATGCCGCTCTCCCCCGATTTTCACGGCTCCGCCTCCCCCGCCCCTCCGCTTGAGCTGTCTCTGCCGGACGGCCTCAGCCCGAAGGAGAAGGAGATACTCATTCTGCTCTACGAAAAGCAGCTCTCCTACGGCGAAATCGCCGTCCGGCTCGGAATCTCGCTGCTCAACTGCCGCACGCGGGCTTTCCGCGCCAGAGAGCACTACAGACAGCTCGCGGCCAATGGGGGCGTCCGCTGAAATTTTCGCCGCGTGTAATGAAAAGCCGTGGTCAATCAATAAATGGTTGGGGGGTGTGACAAATGCCTGTGAACGAGTTTGACAATATGCGCGGCGATTCCTAC
>CALWXY010000210.1 GCA_944385595.1 uncultured Oscillospiraceae bacterium | reverse complement strand
CGGCATCACCGGCACATAGTTTATGAGGTAATCGAGGTTGCGCTCGACCAGCTCTATGACCACGCAGTCGTAGTCGGCGGTGAGGTCGTAGGAAGTGGAGCGCGAGAATTTGGCCGAGCCGAAGCCGTCGGCCAGAAACGGGTGCAGCAGCTCGCCGAAGCTGTCGCGGTAGCAGAGGAGGCTCCCCTCCCCCGCGCCGGTGGTGTTGAGCGTGATGCTGTCGGGTCTCGATGGGCCGCCGCCGTAGTCGCAGACCAGCCCGCCGCCATAGACGGGGTTGGTCTCCGGGTCGCTCAGCGCGGGATAGAGCATCTCGTAGAGGTCGCCGCTGTGGCTCTCGGAGGCGGAGAAGTCGCCGCCGAAGTAGTCGCTCTCGCGGCCAAAGCAGGCGTTTATCGTGTCCGCTGCCAGAGCCGCGCCGCGGCTGTTCCAGTGCGAGTCGTGCGCGAAGTAGAGCGGCTCGTCAACGCTCTCGAACAGCTCGTGCATATCGAGGTAGCTGACGCCCATGTCGTCGAGCAGGGCGTAGAGCCTCTCGACGTCCGGCTCCGGGTTCACCGCGCCGAGGTCGGGCATGTACTCGGGGTACAGGGCGTTTTTATTCGGCGCCGTGGTGAACAGGAAGCCCGCGCCGGAGCTGAGGCAATGCTCCTGCATCAGCGCGAGGTTTTTCGCGGCGGAGAACAGCTCCCGCCCGCTCATGGGGTCGGCGCCGGTGTAGTCGTCGATTGTGGAGCCGTAGAACAGCCAGCCGTCTTTTCCGACGATGACGCTGTCCTCCGGCGATGAGCCGAAGAGCTTGCTCACCAGCATATTGTGGGCGCTGATAAGCTCCTGGCGGAGGTAGAAGCGGTCGCCGAAGTAGCTCGACCAGTCGGAGAGCCAGGCGGTATTTAACTCACCGTTTTCGTCGAAGAGCGCGGGCTCGTCGGCCAGCAGCTCGTTTGCCCCGGCGGCGGAGGGGCCGTTTATGAGAAAGCCCACCGACAGCACGGAGCAGATTGCGAGGCAGAGCACAACGAATCCGAGATATAGCGGTTTTTTCATCGTCGCACCCCCTCAGAACTGCATGTAGATGAACGGCGCGAAGCCGCCGACAGCCGCCGCCGTCAGGCAGAGGCAGAGCAGCACAGCGCTCAGCAGATACGAGACCGGCTCCGCCCAGGCGCGCAGCTCGCCGCTCTCCGCGCGGAAAATCATCTGCACCGGGGCGCAGATGACGGCTCCCACGGCCAGCAGGCACAGCTCATAGCGCGTGGCTATGGTGCGCAGGGCGACCTCGCCAGCCGGGCTGATATCAAAGGCCGTGAACATTGCTGAGAGCATTTTGAAGCCCTCGCCCACGCTCGTGGCGCGGAACATGACGAACGCGAGGCCGACCGCCAGCAGAGTATACGCCCGGCAGAGCGCCCTGCCCGGCGCGCTCGCGCCGAGCTTTTTGGTGTTGATGACGCCGAGGCTTTCCAGCGCGGAGAGCAGGCCGTGCCACACGCCCCAGAGGACGAAGGTCCAGGCCGCGCCGTGCCAGAGGCCGCATAGGGCAAAGACGATGAATTTGTTCAGCGCAGTCCTCGCTCTGCCGCGGCGGCTGCCGCCGAGCGGGATGTAGAGATAGTCTCTGAACCAGCTCGAGAGCGAGATATGCCATCTGCGCCAGAACTCGGTGACCGAGCGCGAGACATAGGGGTAATCGAAGTTCTCGGCTGTCTCAAAGCCGAGCATACGCCCCGCGCCTATGGCCATGTCGCTGTAGCCGGAGAAGTCGAGGTAAATCTGCAGCATATAGGCCGCGGCTCCCAGCCAGGCGAGGCGGAAGTCGAGGGCCGAGCCCTCAAGCGCAAACACCGCGTCGGTCACGCGGCAGGCAGAGGCCGAGAGTATCAGCTTTTTGCCGAGGCCCGCGATGAAGCGGCGCAGCCCCTCGGCGGCGGTTTTGGAGTCGACGGTGCGGCTCGTTAGCTGCGGCCTGAAGTCGCGGAAGCGGGAGATCGGGCCGGCAATTATCTGAGGGAAGAATGAGACGTAGAGCAGCAGCTCGAAAAAGCTCTTCGAGCCGTTTTCGCCGTCCCTGTATGTATCTATGATATACGATATGCACTTGAATGTGAAAAACGATATGCCGAGCGGGGCGGCCAGCCCCAGCCCCTCCCAACTGCCGCCGGTGAGCGGGATTATGGCGGACATGGCGAAGTCGAGGTATTTGTAAAAGCCGAGGAACAGCAGATCCAGCACGACGGCAATAGCGCAGAGAGCGCGCTTTGCGTCGCTTTTCATCACGGCGAGGCCGAAAAGCCAGTTCACGGCGGTGACGCACAGCAGCAGCACAAGGCCGCTCAGGCTGCCGAAGCAGTAGAAAACGAGTCCCGCCGCGGTCAGCAGGATGTTCCTCAGCCGCAGGCCAGGCAGCAGCGCATAGAGCAGCATGAGCGCTGGCAGAAAGGCGGCGAGGAAAAACGCCGAATCGAAATTCAAAGATATTCCCCCTGAGTGAGCTAGCCTCTGTAAGACCAGGTCCTCGCGTAGTAGTAGTTCATCATGAACATGTCGTAGCCGTAGTCGCGCTTCTGGATATAGGCCATCTCCGTCTCCGGGTCGAAGTAGTAGTTGGTGCCGTCTATCACTATCTCGACCCAGGCGTGGGGCTGGCTGGTGCGGCTGATGGTGCCGCTTATGGCCTCGGCATCAAACCCGAGCTGCCGCGCCAGCGCCCAGAACACGGCGGCGTAGCAGTAGCAGTTGCCTCGCCCGGTCTCAAGCATGGTTATGGCCTCGTCTATCTCCCAGCCGGTCTCGCCGAAGGCATAGTAGTTGCGGCGGAGGTAGGTGAAGCTGTCGCGCGTGTAGTCGTATGCCATACGCAGCAGCTCAGGCCGCCCGGCCTCGGGATTTTCGAGCATGAAGCCCGCTATTATATCCTTTGCGTATCCATCGAGCAGCTCATTGCCGCTGGTATAGCGGCCGCTCCCGTCGAAGTGCAGGGTGCCGACGTCGCAGTCGAGCATCAGCTCGCCGTTTTCGTCTATGGAGAACAGCTCGCCGGAGAGGTTCACAAGTCCCGGCCCGTAGGCGGGGGCGACATCCTCCCAGCTCCCGCCGCCCGCTGTATGCGGCACACTCGCCTCGAGGACGGCCTCCCTGCCGTCCCCCGCAAGCGCTATATCCGGCGGCAGCGCCGCTCCGTCGGAGGGGGCAATCTCGGTGCAGGCACGCCCCAGCAGCGCCGTATATGCGGCCGCGAACTCGGCGCGGGTGGGATTTGCGGAAAACTCAATCGCCGCGTCCGGGAAAAGCTCGCGGGTTATCACCGTGAGCTGCTCGCCTGTCACCGCGCCGTCGGGCGCAGCGGGCAGCAGC
>CALWXY010000209.1 GCA_944385595.1 uncultured Oscillospiraceae bacterium | reverse complement strand
CTGTCCTTGACCTCGTCCCAGATGGCGGCGTCGCGCAGGGATTTCTCGACTATCTCGTCGAGCCTGCCGCGCGAGCGAATGCCGTGGGTGCGCGGGCCGTAGGCTATGTTGTCGTAGATGGACATGGGGAAGGGGTTGGCCTTCTGGAACACCATGCCGACCTGCTTGCGCAGGGTGGTGACGTTCACGTCCTTGCCGTATATGTTCTCGCCGTTGTAGAGCACCTCGCCGTCTATGCGCACGCCTGGCACGAGGTCGTTCATGCGGTTGAGCGTCTTGAGGAAGGTGCTCTTGCCGCAGCCGGAGGGGCCTATGAGCGCCGTGATGCGGTTTGCGGGTATGGCGATGGAGATGTCCTTGAGGGCGTGGTTCTCGCCGTAATAGAGATTCAGCCGCCGCGCCTCCATGACGGTGCGGCCGGTATTTTCGTTCATTGTCTCACTCTCCTGTCTCAGCTTTTCTTGAGTTTCTTTCCTGCCAGCTTGGCGGAGATGTTGATTGCAAACGCCACTATGAGCAGCACGACTGCCACGGCAAATGCGCCCTCGAAATCTGCGCGCTCCTTGGCGTAGACGTAGAGGGCGACGGTCAGCGTCGCTCCGGAGCTCTCGAAGATGTCGGCGAACTCATTGTAGTTCTGCAGCGACATGCTCATGCCGGCGGTGAACATCAAAACCGCGCTCTCGCCGACTATGCGGCCTATGGCGAGTATGCAGCCGGTGACTATGCCGTCGATGCTCGAGGGGAGGACGACGGTGCGTATCATGTGCCACTTGCCGCTGCCGAGGGCGAGCGAGCCCTCGCGGTAGCTCTGCGGCACGGTCTTGAGCGACTCCTGCGTGGTGCGGATGATGGTCGGCAGGGTCATCATCACGAGGGAAAATGCGCCCGCAATCAGCGTGTAGCCGAGGCTGAGCGTCTCGCAGAAGACGATGACGCCGACGAGGGCGAAGATGATGCTCGGCATGCCCGCGAGCGTCTCGGTGGCGAATTCGATGGCGGAGACGAGCCTGCGGTTGGAGGCGTACTCCGTGAGGTAGATGGCGCTGCCGACGCCGAGGGGGAGAATAAAAATCAGCGTCGCGACTATGATGTAGAGGGTGTTGATCAGGGCGGGGAGTATGCCCTTGACGTCGCGGATGACGCTCTCCTCGCTGGTGAGGAACTCCCAGCTGAGGCCGCCTATGCCGCGGCGGACTATGTAGCCTATGAGGAAGATGAGCAGCGCGCAGATTATGATTGCGGAGGCAAACAGCAGAGCGCGCATGGTGATGTCGTAGGCCCTGCGGCGTGTGGAGAGACCGCGGGTGAGGGAGATGCGTTCGTCCATGTCAGTTGCCCTCCTTATTGCGCTTGAGGAAGAGGTTGAGCGCGGCGTTTATGAGCATTATGAAGAGGAACAGCACGAGGCCGATGGAGAAGAGGGCCTGGCGGTGGAGGTCGCCCGCGTAGCCCATCTCGCCCGCGATGGCGGTGGTCAGGAACTTGACGCTGGTGAGCAGGGACGGCATGTTGGCGACGTTTCCGGCGACCATCAGTATGGCCATGGCCTCGCCGATGGCGCGGCCGACTCCGAGCACGACGGCGGCGGCAATTCCGCTCTTGGCCGCGGGGGCGCTGACGCGGAAATAGGTCTCAAGCTCGGTGGCGCCGAGGGCGAGGCTCGCCTCCTCATACTCGCGCGGGACGGCGTTGAGCGCCGTCTCGGAGACGGAGATGATGCTCGGCAGTATCATGACGGCGAGGACTATGACGGCGGCGAGCAGGCTGTCGCCGGCGGGGAGGCCGAAGAGCTCGCGTATGCCGGGCACGAGCACCATCATACCGACGAGGCCGTAGACGACGCTGGGGATTCCGGCGAGCAGGTCGACCACCTCGCGTATGACGGCGGCGGCTCTGCGCGGCGCGACCTTGGAGAGAAAGACGGCCATGAGGAAGCCGAGCGGCACGCCTATGACTATGGCCCCGGCGGTGCCGTAGACGCTGGTGAGTATCATGGGCAGTATGCCGTAGGCGGGCGCTGTCTTGTTGGCGGGGTCCCAGTTGGTGCCGAGCAGGAAGTCCGCGAGGCCAATCTCGCGTATGGCGGGTATGCCGGAGATAATCAGGTAGACCGATATCACCAGCACGAAGCCTATGGCCACGAGTCCGCACAGCAGGAACACGGCGCGCATTATCTGCTCTACCGCCGCGCCGAGCGCGCGCAGCAGCCTCGCGGCGAGGTTTTTCAGAGTCTGTGGCTTATTTTCTGTCATTGTCTCGCTGACTCCTTTTTCACAGACAAGAGGCCCCCAGGACTGTGGGGGCCGTTTTGTCGTAATGATGTTCCGGCGGAGCTCAGGCATTGGCGGACACAGCGCCGGCAGCGGCGATGATGTCGGCGACCTCGGCGCTCATGGCGTAGTCGAGGAAGGCCTTGGCGGCGTCGGAGAGCTCAGCGCCCTCGACGGTGACGACGACGAAGGGGCGCTGGATGGCGTAGCTGCCGTCCTTGACGGTGTCCTCGCTGGGGGCGACGCCATTAACCATCAGAGCGGAGACAGTGTCGTCGACAGCGGAGAGGGAGGCATAGCCGATGGCGTTGGGGTTGGAGGCGACGTTACCGATGACATCGCCGGTGGAGCTGTACTCGTTGGTGTAGGCACAGGCATCCTCGACGCCGACTATCTCCTCGAAAGCGGAGCGGGTGCCGGAGCCGTTCTCGCGTCCGAAGACGGCGATGGGGGCGTCGGCGCCGCCGAGCTCGGACCAGTTGGTGATCTCGCCGGTGAAGACCTGGGCGATCTGCTCAAGGGTCAGGTCGGTGACGGTGTTCTCGGGGTTGATCACGACGGCGACGCCGTCGAGCGCGATGATGTTCTCAACAGCGCCCTGGGACTTCTCGTCGTCGGAGAGGGCGCGGCTAGAGAGGCCGAGGTCGCAGCTTCCGGCGAGGACGCCCTCGATGCCGGCGCCGGAGCCGGAGCCGGTGTAGTTCACGGTGACGTCGGGGGCGACTTCGCCAAAGCCCTCCTTGAGGGCGAGCATGACGTCGTTCATGGAGGTGGAGCCGTTGGTGTTGACTATGCCGGAGACCGCCTCGGGGGCGCTGGACTCGGGAGCAACAGACTCGGGAGCGGTGGACTCGGGAGCGGTGGACTCAGGGGCGGCGGACTCGGTGCTGCCGCCGCAGCCGGCCAGCAGGCCGACGCACATGACGGCTGTAAGTACAAGGGAAAGCGTTCTTTTCATTTTTGATTACTCCTTTTTACTTGCTTTGCATTTTCGCTTGCATGACTGAGGATACAAAAGCAATGTAAAATGGAAAACATCCGGCATGTTAAATCGAGGTTAAACCGGCCGGGATGGACAATTTGTGAATCCATGTGCTGATATAGCAAAAAACCGCGGCGGCTTATCCCATGCGAGGCGGGCATTGCCCCCTCGCGCTCCCCCGCGGGGTGGGCGGCGGAGCTTGTGCTTCTGTAAAAGCAACGAAAAAAGCCCGCCGGTTGGCGGGCTTTAATTCTACATCATAATATGACGCTTACGCGCGGGTGACCTTGCCGCTGCGGAGGCAACGGGTGCACACATAAACGTGCCTGGGGCTGCCGTCGACTATGGCCTTGACGCGCTTTACATTCGGCTTCCAGGTGCGGTTGGAGCGCCTGTGGGAGTGGCTGACCTTGATGCCGAAGGCGAGGTCCTTTCCGCAGAATTCACATTTCGCCATTTTGAGCTGCACCTCCTTGCATGACAAAATAAACAGCTTAATTATGATAGCAGATTGCACCTGAAATTGCAAGCAAAATATTAAAAAAAGGAAAAAATCGGCGGGAGCATTGCCAAATTGCCGCGCATTGATTAAAATAGTTGGTGAGTATCCAGTATAATGTACGAGAGGTGTTAGTATGAACAAGTACACTGTCCGCCTCGCAGACCTTGTGCGAGAGCTTGAGCTTGAGACTATATGCAAGGCCTCCAACTTTGAGGAGGCCGTCATCGAGACCGCCGAGGTCAACCGCCCCGGCCTGCAGCTCACCGGATTTTACGACTACTTCGACCCACGCCGCATACAGATTCTCGGCCGCGTCGAGAGCTCATATCTCAAGGGGCTTTTGTCATATGACAGACTGATGCGCTTCGAGAAGCTCATGGAGCGCAAGCCCTCCGCCGTCGTCGTCTGCCACAGGTCGGAGCTGTATAACGAGTGCATAGAGGCCGCCAAGAAGTGCGACGTCACCCTCCTCAAAACCGAGCGGGACACCTCCGCATTCATGTCCGACGCCATTGAGACGCTCCGCCGCCACCTCGCGCCGCGCACCACCATGCACGGCGTGCTGGTCGAGATCCACGGCGAGGGCGTTCTGATAACCGGTGAGAGCGGCGTCGGCAAGAGCGAGGCCGCGCTCGAGCTTGTTAAGCGCGGACACCGCCTGATTGCGGACGACGCCGTCGAGATCAAGTGCACCGGCTACAACAGGCTCGTCGGCCAGGCGCCCGCCATGATCCGTCACTACATGGAGCTGCGCGGCATAGGCCTCATAGACGTCCGCACCCTCTACGGCGTCGGCGCCGTCAAGCGCTCCGTGCACATAGAGCTGGTCGTGAACCTCGAGACCTGGGATGAGCACAAAAAGTACGACAGGCTCGGCCTCACGAACCTCACCACCAATATCCTCGGCGTCGAGGTGCCGAGCATAACCGTGCCTATCAGACCGGGCCGCAACCTCGCCGTCATCCTCGAGACGGCGGCCATCAACAACCGACTCAAGAAGATGGGCTACGACGCCGCCAAAACCCTTGTCGAGCAGCACGACCGCGCGGTTGACGCCGGCTGGAGCGACGACAGGGACGACAATATGTGATGGAGGACTGAATGACGACAGACGCCGTTTTGCAGGAGATAAGCCTCGCCATGCCGCAGCTTGAGCTGCGCCGGGGCGAGGAGCTGAGCCGCCACTGTTCGTTCCGCATAGGCGGCCCGGCGGCGATGGCCCTGCCGAAGAGCGAGGGCGAGCTGCTGCGGATTCTCGAGATTTGCCGCACTCTGGGCGAGAGGCCGCTGCTGCTCGGCAGGGGCACGAACATGCTCTTCTCCGACGCGGGTACGAGCCGCCTGGTCATAAAGCCGCGCGGTGATTTGGAACGCATGGAGAGCCTCGGCGGCGGCCGCATTGAGGCGGGCTGCGCCGTGGGGCTTGCGACCCTCGCCTGCTTCGCGCGCGACAACGGCCTCGCGGGGCTGGAATTTGCCCACGGCATACCCGGCTCGCTCGGCGGCGCGGTGATAATGAACGCCGGGGCCTACGGCGGCGAGATGAAGGACGTCGTCGCCTCCGTGCGCTATCTCGACGGCGCGAGCGGCGAGCTGCGCGAGATTCCGGCCTCCGAGGCGGGCTTCGGCTACAGGAAAAGCCGCTTCGGCGAGGGCGACGTCGTGCTCTCCGCCGTTCTGAGCCTTGAGCCGGGCGGCGCCGACGAGATCTCGCGCCGCATGGCCGAGCTGATGGAGAAGCGCCGCGCGAGCCAGCCGCTGGATAAGCCGTCGGCGGGCAGCACCTTCAAGCGCCCGGCGACGGGCTACGCCGCCGCGCTCATAGACGAGTGCGGGCTGAAGGGCGCGAGCGTCGGCGCGGCGCAGGTCTCGCCCAGGCACGCTGGATTTATCGTAAATAACGGCGGCGCGAGCTTCGCCGATGTCACACAGCTGATGCGCATGGTGCAGGACACCGTGCTCCGGGAGAAGGGCGTCGCCCTCGAGCCGGAGGTGCGCATCATAGAGGGCTGACGGCAGCCCCGGGAGGTTTCTATGGAATTTTTGATAGTGTCGGGCCTGTCCGGCGCGGGCAAGAGCCGCGCGGCGGACGTGCTCGAGGATTTGGATTTCTACTGCGTCGACAACATGCCGGTGGCGCTCATAGGCAAATTCGCCGAGCTGTGCATGGCGACGCGCGGGCGCTTTGAGCGCGTCGCCCTCGTGACGGACATACGCGAGGGGCGCAATTTCGACGAGCTGTTCCAGGCGCTCGACGGGCTGTGGAGCCTCGGCTGCGAGTACAAGATTCTGTTTATCGAGGCCGACGTCGAGCCCAGAGTCAAGCGCTATAAGGAGACGCGCCGCCGCCACCCCCTCGCGGGCGACACCGGCACCATAGAGGCCGCCGTGCGCGAGGAGATGAAGCTGCTCGGCGCGGTGCGCGAGCGCGCGGACTATGTGATAAACACCTCCGGGCTGACGCTCGCCCAGCTGCAAAAGGAGATCTGCAAGCTCTTCGTCGGCGAGGGGATAAGCCGCGCGATAAACGTGAACGTCATGTCCTTCGGCTTCAAATACGGCATACCGCTCGAGGCCGACCTGGTGTTCGACGTGCGCTTCCTCCCCAACCCCTACTACGTCTCCGAGCTGCGGCACAAGACCGGGCTGGACGAGGAGGTGCAGAACTTCGTATACAATAACGGCGACACGAGGGAGTTTTTGTGCCTGCTGACGGATCTGCTCGCCTACCTCATGCCGCACTACCTCGAGGAGGGCAAGCACAATCTCACCATAGCCGTGGGCTGCACCGGCGGGCGGCACCGCTCCGTGTCCATAGCCGTGGCGCTCACGCGATTCCTCAACGAGCAGGGCTACTACTCGGTGAACACCAACCGCGACATAGATAAGGGCTGATACGGGGGCGCTGATATGGACAGTATGAACAGCCGCAGAGCGTCGGAACCTGCCATAGTCGCCATAGGCGGCGGCACGGGACTGTCGACCATGCTGCGCGGACTGAAAAAGTATTCGAAGAATATAACCGCCATAGTCACCGTCGCGGACGACGGCGGCGGCTCCGGCGTGCTGCGCGACGAGCTGAACATGCCGCCCCCGGGCGACATACGCAACTGCTTGCAGGCCCTCGCGAACACGGAGCCGACGATGGCGGATCTGCTCAACTACCGCTTCACCCTGGGCTCGCTCAAGGGGCAGAGCTTCGGCAATCTGTTCCTCGCGGCGCTCAACGGCATGAGCGACTCGTTTGACCAGGCTGTCATGAAGATGAGCGAGGTGCTCGCCATCACCGGCAGGGTGCTGCCGGTGTCGAACGAGAACATCTGGCTCGTCGCCGAGTTTGACGACGGCACCGAGGTCGTCGGCGAATCGGTCATCGCGCACCACAAGGCGGTGCACGACCGCACGATAAAGCGCGTGCGCCTCATACCCGACTGCCCGGCGGCGCTGCCCGCGAGCATCAGGGCGATAGAGGAGGCCGACCTCATAGTGCTCGGCCCCGGCAGCCTGTATACCAGCATCATACCGAACCTGCTGGTGGACGGCGTGGCCGAGGCGGTGTGTGAGTCGGACGCGGTGAAGCTGTACATAATGAATGTGATGACGCAGGACGGCGAGACTGAAGGGTATACCGGCGCCGACCACATCCGCGCTCTGCAAAAGCACGCGGGCAGCAGGCTGTTCAGCCTCTGCCTCGCGAACAGCATGGAGCTGCCGGAGGAGGTGCTCGCGCGCTACAAGCTCTGGGGCGCGGAGCAGACCGTGCTCGACGCCGACGCCATAGCCCAACTTGGCGTGGAGCTGATCACCGCCCCGGTGGCCGACGTGCGCGACGGGCTGGTGCGCCACCACCCGCACATGCTCGCGCGGGAGATTATGCGTATCTTCCTCGAGCAGTCGCCGACGAGGATATACAGACAAAAATAGGAGCGATATATGTCATTTTCATCAGAAGTCAAGGCCGAGCTGTGCCGGGAAAACCCGGTGCAGAAGAAGTGCTGCGCGCGGGCGGAGTGCTACGGCGTGCTGCTCTACTGCAACACCTTTTCGCACCGCGAGATCAGGATAATCACCGGCAGCGACAGCTTCGCGCAGCGTCTGCCGAAGCTGTTCAAAAAAGCCTTCGGCTTCGGTATAGACGAGCAGGGCGAGGGCGCGAAGCACAGCTTCGTCCTGACCGACCCGGCGCAGATTCGCGGCATATTCGAGAGCTACGGCTACGCGCCGGACTCCACGCTGCAGCACCACATTAACCTCGCCGTGCTTGAGGACGAGTGCTGCCGCGCGGCGTTCATAAGGGGCGTGTTCCTCGCGGGCGGCAGCGTCATGGATCCGGAGAAGCGCTACCACCTTGAGCTCGTCACCGACCACGGCTCGGTCAGCCGCGAGGCCTATTCCGTGCTGCTCGAGATGGGCTTCGCGCCCAGGGATATCTCGCGCAACGGGCACCACGTCATCTACTTCAAGCACAGCGAGGCGATAGAGGACTTCCTCACCACCATCGGCGCGCCTGTCTCCGCAATGGAGATAATGCAGACCAAGGTGGAGAAGAACATGCGCAACGCGGTGAACCGCCGCGTGAACTGCGACAGCGCCAATGCCGACAAGGTCGTGAGCGCGTCGCAGACGCAGCTTGAGGCGATACGGCGCATTGACCGCGCCGTCGGCCTCGGCGAGCTGCCGCCGAAGCTGCAGGAGACGGCGCTGCTGCGCATAGCAAATCCGGAGGCGAGCCTTGCGGATCTCGCCATGCTCTCCGACCCGCCGGTGACCAAGAGCTGCCTCAGCCACAGGCTGAGAAAGCTCACGGAGCTGGCGGAGACCATGCCAGACTGATACGAAAGGAGGCGGGGCCGCATGGCCTTCGCGCATCTGCATGTCCACAGCGAATACAGCCTGCTCGACGGCGCCTGCCGCATAGGCGAGCTTGCAAAGCGCGCCAAGGAGCTGGGGCAGACGGCCTGCGCCATCACCGACCACGGCGTCATGTACGGCGCCGTGGCGTTTTACAAAGCCGCGCAGAAGGAGGGCGTCAAGCCCATAATCGGCTGCGAGGTCTACGTCGCCCCCGGCGACAGGCGCGGCAGGGAGTACGGCATAGACAACGAGTACACCCACCTCATCCTGCTCTGCCGCAACGAGACGGGCTACCGCAATCTGTGCTATCTCGTGTCCTCGGCCTTCACCGAGGGCTTTTACGTCCGCCCCAGGATAGACTGGCCGCTGCTGCACGAGCACGCCGAGGGGCTTATCTGCCTCTCCGGCTGCGTCGCGGGCGAGATACCTCGCATGATAAATAACGGCGACTACGCCGGCGCCAAGGCCAAGGCTCTGGAGCTGAGCGAGCTGTTCGGGCCGGACGGCTTCTACCTCGAGGTGCAGGATCACGGCATGGCCGAGGAGAAGAGCGCCGCCGCCGGTATGCTCCGCATACACCGCGAGACCGGCATACCCCTCTGCGCCACCAACGACGCCCACTACCTCACCCGCGAGGACGCATATAACCAGGACGTCCTCATGTGCATACAGATGGGCAAGACCGTCGACGACCCGGACAGGATGCGCTTCGGCGGCTCGGAGCTGTACCTCAAGAGCGAGGACGAGATGCGCGCTCTCTTTGCCGACTACCCCGACGCGATTGAGAACACGGTGAAGATAGCCGATATGTGCTCGTTCGACTTCGAGTTCGGCCACTACCACCTGCCGCGCTTCCGCCTGCCGGAGGGGGAGAGCGACGGCTTTGAGTACCTGCGCAAGCTCTGCCTCGACGGCCTGCAGCGCCGCTACGGCGCGGACAGGGAGGACGCCGCGAAGCAGCTCGACTACGAGCTCGCCATGATAAAGCGCATGGGCTTCGTCGACTATTTCCTCATAGTCGGCGACTTCATAGGCTACGCCAAGCGGCACGACATACCCGTCGGCCCCGGCAGAGGCTCGGCGGCGGGCAGCGTCGTCGCCTACTGCCTCGGCATCACGGATGTCGACCCCATCAAATACAGCCTCTACTTCGAGCGCTTCCTGAACCCGGAGCGCGTGAGTATGCCGGATATTGACGTCGACTTCTGCGTCAACCGCCGCGGCGAGGTCATAGACTACGTCGCGCGCAAATACGGCGCCGACCACGTCGCGCAGATAGTCACCTTCGGAACGCTCGCGGCGCGCGCCGCCATACGCGACGTCGGCCGCGCGCTGAATATCAGCTACGCGGAGACCGACGCCGTAGCCAAGCAGGTGCCTATGGCCATAGGCATGACGCTCAACGAGGCGCTCGGCATATCCAAGCCGCTGCGCGAGATGTACGACGGCGACGAGAACATCCGCCGCCTGATCGACACAGCGCGCAGGCTGGAGGGTATGCCGCGCCACGCCTCGACCCACGCCGCCGGCGTCGTCATCACGGAAAAGCCGGTGTACGAGTATGTGCCGCTCGCGAAAAACGACGAGTCGGTGGTCACGCAGTACACAATGACGACGCTTGAGGAGCTGGGGCTTCTCAAGATGGACTTCCTCGGCCTTCGCAACCTCACCGTCCTCAAGGACGCCGAGATGCTGGTGCGCCGCCGCGAGCCGGACTTCCGCGTAGAGAACGTCCCGGAGGACGACAAAAAGGTGTTCGACATGCTGTCGCAGGGGCGCACGAGCGGCGTGTTCCAGCTTGAGAGCACGGGCATAACGAGCGTCTGCGTCAACATGAAGCCGCGCAGCATTGAGGATATCACCGCAGTCATCGCCCTCTACCGCCCCGGGCCTATGGACAGCATACCGCGCTTTATCGAGTACAAGCAGCACCCTGAGAAGATAAGCTACAAGCACCCGATGCTGCGGCCCATACTCGAGGTCACCTACGGCTGCATAGTCTACCAAGAGCAGGTCATAGAGATTTTCCGCCGCCTCGCGGGCTTCTCGCTCGGCCAGGCGGACATGATACGCCGCGCGATGTCGAAGA
>CALWXY010000208.1 GCA_944385595.1 uncultured Oscillospiraceae bacterium | reverse complement strand
GCCCGCCTCGCGTATCATGCCCTCCGAGACGAACTGCTCAAGCAGGTCGTACAGCGTGCCGGAGCCTATGCTCACCCGCTCGCCCGTCATGGAGCGCACCATATCCAGCACCTCCGCGCCGCGGCGCTCGCTCTCAAGGCAGAGCAATATGTAGAACATCTGCTCCGTGAGCGTCCTGAATTTTTCCCTCGGCATGGCGCGCCTCCTTTTCTCGATTATCGAGTTTTTCTATGCTCAGTATAAACTCGATATTCGAGATTGTCAAGCGCGAAAAACCGCGCCGGTTTGTCCGGCGCGGTTTTTGCTCACTCGCCGCGGCGATGGCGAATCAGAAAATACAGCGCTGCGCCGAGCGAGAGCAGCGCAAGGCCGAGACACGGGAAATACGCCTCCGACGGCAGCCTCCCCACGGCCGGATGGCTCAGCACACACAGCGCCACAGAGCAGACCAGCGCTGCCGCGCACAGCAGTATGTAAATCGGGTTCCTGTTCTCCCCCATCTCCCACGAGAGGGCGAGGCGCTCGCGCCGCTCAAGCTCGCGCATCAGCGCGTCCTCATCCGCCAGGCCGCGCACAACAAAGCAGCTGCGCCGCACCTCGCGCCCGCCGCTGCGCAGCACTCGGCACACGACCGCGAGGTGCGAGCGGTTGTCCCTTATGCGCTCGACCTCGACTATCTCCTCCGCGCCCGCGGGGAGATACGGGCTTTTGGCGAGGCGGTTCAGCAGGCTCTGCACCTGCGCCGCCTCCGTCATGCGGCTCAGAACGCCGTGCCCGGCGCTGACCGCGCCGCGCGCGTCGTAGCAGAAGAGGCGGTCGTCGTCGGTGAGGAAAAACACCGTCACGGCGCGCAGCGCGCCGCGCCGGAGCCTCAGCGCGAAAGCGACCAGCAGTGCCGTCACCGCGAGGCAGAGCGCGAGCGCGAAGGCCTCGTTCATCCGCCCCGTGCGTATGGCGAACACGGTGCACGCCGCGACGATCACCGCAGCCAGCACCGCCGCGCCTATGCTGCCGCCTATGACGCGCAGGGCGTAGCCGCCTTTTTCGGCGGATATCCACATCTTTTTGAGCACAGCGCCGCCTCCCCGGTTCAGGATACCGCCATTATAGCACAGCGCGCCGCCAGCCGGAAGCGCTTTTTGGAAATCGCAAAATCCGCCCCCGAATCGCGCGCGATTCGGGGGCGGATCTGGGAGCCTTAGTCCTCTATCGTGATTGCGGCCACGGGGCAGGACTCCGCCGCGCCGCGCGCGTCCTCCATGTTCTCCGCCGCCGCGTTCTGCGCCAGCGTGCGGCTGACCACCTGTCCTTCGCGGTATTCAACCAGCTCGCGCAGCGTCAGCACCTCAGACTGCGCTATGTTTTTTATCTTGTTTTCCATAAATACGCCTCCTTTATTCCTCAGTTTTTCCTCACAGCCGCATTTTACTATGCCCCGCCGAAAAATTACGTTGTTATTGCAACATTTAGCAGCCGCCTCCGGCAAAATTTTTTTCGCCGTGTGACATCGTCACGGAAGCCGCGCGGGATTTTGGATATACTAAGGCCAAACCAAGGAAAGGGGCTGACCATATGGCGGCTGTAAATATCAACACTGAGGAATTCAAACGCATGATAAGCGGCGACAAACCCGTGCTCGTGGACTTCTGGGCGCCATGGTGCGGCTACTGCCGCCGCCTCGCGCCGGCATACGACGCGCTCGCCGATGAGCTCGGCGGCGAGCTGGCATTTGCGAAAATTAACGTCGACGACGACTCCGCCGTCGCCGACGAGCTGGGCGTGGAGGTCATCCCCACGCTGATAATGTACAAAAACGGGCGCGCCGTCGACTCCGTCGTGAACCCCGGCTCCAAGGGCGCGATGGAGCGCTTCATCCGCGCCGCCCTCGCGAAATAGGAGGCGCGGCATGGAAGAAAAGCGCAGCTTCGACATGATAGTCGTGGGCGGCGGCCCCGGCGGCTGCACCGCCGCGCTCTACGCCGCCCGCGCGGGGCTCAGCGTCCTCGTGCTCGAGAAGCTCTCCGCCGGCGGCCAGATGGCGCTGACCGAGGCCATTGACAACTACCCCGGCTACGACGAGGGCATAGACGGCTTCACCCTCGCCGAAAAAATGCAGCGTCAGGCCGAGCGCTTCGGCGCGAAAACCGAGTACGCCGAGGTGCTGAGCCTCGACCTCGCGGCAAATCCCAAGCGCCTGAGCACCGACGCGGGCGACTTTTTCGCCCGCACCGTCGTCATCGCAGCCGGCGCTCAGCCGCGCGAGCTCGGCCTCGCGCACGAGGCGGAGCTGACCGGCAAAGGCGTCGCCTACTGCGCCGCCTGCGACGGTATGCGCTACAAGGGCAAGACCGTCGTGGTAGTCGGCGGCGGCAGCTCCGCCGCGGCGGACGCCCTCCTTCTCAGCCGCGTGGCCGGGAAGGTCATCCTCGTCCACCGGCGCGGCAAGCTCCGCGCCGAGAAAATATACAACGAGCCGCTGATGCGCGCGGGCAACATCGAGTTCCGCTGGAACAGCGTGGTCGCCGGGCTGCTGCACGGGGCAAAGCTCACCGGAGTGCGCCTGCGCGACGTCGCCACCGGCGCGGAGACGGACATAGACTGCGACGGGCTGTTCATCAGCGTGGGGCGCAAGCCCTCGACCCGGCTGGAGCGCGGCCAGCTTGAGCTGGATTCCGGCGGCTATATCGCCGCCGACGAGACGACGAAAACCAGTCTCCCCGGCGTCTACGCCGTGGGCGACGTGCGCGCAAAGCCCCTGCGCCAGGTCGTGACCGCCGTGGCCGACGGCGCCGTGGCCGTCCACATGGCGGAGGAATTTCTCGCGGGAGGGGCGTGACATGCCGGAAATGCTCAAAAAATGGCGCCGCCCGCTGCTATTCACCCTCGGCGGCGCGATTATAGGACTCATCTATCACTTCACGGTCGGCTGCTCCGGCGGCAGCAGGTGATTTGTCGCCCGGCGGGCGACCTCGCGGACGCGAAAACCTCCTATACTGTGGTCACAAACACAGTACAGGAGGTTTTTTGATATGAAAAAAGGTCTCACCGAGCTGGTATTCATCCTCGACCGCAGCGGCTCCATGCAGGGGCTTGAGGGCGACACAATAGGCGGCTTCAACGCCATGCTGGAAAAGCAGAGGCGCGAGCCGGGCGACGCGCTCGTCTCCACCGTGCTATTCGACGACCGCGCCGAGCTGCTGCACGACAGGCTGCCGCTGCGCAAGGTGCGCCCCATCACGGAGCGCGACTACTTCGTCCGCGGCTGCACCGCCCTGCTCGACGCCGTCGGCGGCGCGATTCGCCACATAGGCGACATCCACAAGTACGCCCGCGGCGAGGACATCCCGGAGCGCACGCTGTTCATCATCACCACCGACGGCATGGAGAACGCCAGCCGCCGCTTCACGGCAGAGCAGGTGCGCGATATGATACGCCGCCAGACCGAGCGCTACGGCTGGGAGTTCATCTTCCTCGGCGCAAATATCGACGCCGTGGAGACCGCCGCAAGCCTCGGCATAGCGCCGGAGCGCGCGGCCAACTACAACTGCGACAGCGAGGGCACCCGCCTGAACTACGAGGCCATGAGCATGGCCGTCTCCGCCGCGCGCAGCGGCGCGCCGCTCGGCGCGGAGTGGAAGGCGGGCGTCGAGCGCGACTACAAAAACCGCCGCCGCTAGCGCTTCGGCGAGAACGGGCAGCGCTTGCCTATGCACTGGGCGTTGCACTCGCTGTAGCTACAGACTGGCACGGTGCGCTCCATCTCCACCCCCAGCCGCTCGCGCACGAGGTCGATGGCGGCCAGCACGGCGAGGAAGGAGTCGCGCTTGCAGCAGCGCGGCCCGCCCACGGAGCCTATGGCCTCAAGCGCACGGGCGGTGGTCAGATTGCTCAGCCCCCACGGCTCTACCGCCAGCGGAGTCGACGCCGTGGCTATGGCCATGAACTGTCCCGCGGCGACGCCCGCCCCGCAGGCGCCCCAGAATCCGCAGGCCCCGCCCGGCACCTGTCTGCCCCGGCTGTACATCTCGCCCAGCGCCTGCTCCAAATCCAGCTCGCCGCCGGAATTCCTGTACGCGGTGAGCAGCGCCGCGCCCACCATCACATGGTGCTCCGGCCCGTGCATATGGCAGAACGGCAGTTCCATCATGCGCCGCAGTATGGCAATCGGGTCTCTCGAGCGCTCGGCGAGGCACAGCCCGAAAATGCTGTCCAGCCCCGCGGTATGGCACTCGCTGCACACATAGTGCCCGTTCACGCATCTCGTCTTGCTCGGCTCCTTTTTATGGCAGACAGCGCACTCCATTATCTCGTCCTGAGTGAGATACTCCAGCGGAGCGGAGCATATGAGGCATTCATCACGTTTCAAACCGTTTCCCCTCCATCACAGCTCGATGCGGCGGAGAGCCGCCAGGTCGCCGCTGCACAGAGCCTCCAGATTGCGGAAAATCTTCTCCGGCTCCCAGTCCCACCAGCGGAGACTGAGCAGAAAATCCGTCAGCTCTCTGTCAAAGCGCGGGCGAATCGCCCGGCATGGGTTCCCCGCCGCAATGGTATACGCCGGGATATCCCCGGCCACCACGGAATTGGCTCCGATTATCGCGCCGTCGCCTATATGGACGCCCGGCAGTATGGTCACATTCTGCCCTATCCACACATCGTTGCCCACCACGGTGTCGCCTTTGAGTGGCAGCTCCGAGAGCGCCGGCGTGCACTTCTCCCAGCCGTGGGCGAAAATGTTGAACGGATAGGTCGTGGCCGAGGCCATACGGTGATTTGCCCCGTTCATCACGAACTCCACACCCCTGCCTATGGCACAGAATTTACCTATGACGAGCCTGTCGCCGATGAACTCGTAGTGGTGGGTCACATGCGCCTCGAAATCCTCGCCGCCGGTGGCGGCGTCGTCGTAGTAGGTGTAGTCCCCCACCTCGATGTTCGGGCGGGTGATGACGTTTTTTATATAGCAGACGCTCGGTATATCCGGGTTCGGGTGGACGGCGTTCGGGTCGGGTCCAAACATGGCAAGCCCTCCTCTCAGCCGAGCGAGCGGTAGAATTTCCGCGCGTCCTCAAGGTCGAGCGCGTCGGGGTGGCCCTTGGCTATGCCGCCCGCGAGCTTGAAGGGGCCGAAGGTGTCGAAGCCGCGGCAGCCGAACTCGCCCAGCACCGGGCAGCCCCGCTCCTCCGCGATTTTGGCGACGGCCTTCGCCCCCGCGCCCTTCGCGCCGCCGTAGGTATAGACGAGAAACACCGGCTTGCCCTGCGGCAGGTACTTCCGCGCGAAGTCGGCGACGGCCCTGTGGAACTCGAAGCCGTAGATGCCGGAGGCAAAGCCCACGCGGTCATAGTCCTCGAGCCGGACGGCGCTGCGCGCCGTGACGTCGATAAGCTCGGCGTCCCCGGCCTCGGCCATGGCCTCTATGACGCGGAGCGTGTTCCCGTGGTGGCGGGAGTAGTAGCATATTGCGGTTTTCATGGTATCTCCTCCTTATTCGGCGTCCTCGTCCAGAGCCTCGATGAGAAAGCTCACGGGGCGGAAGCCGTCGTTACACGATAGCATGGCTGAGCGCGGATTTTTCATCCAGCCCTCGTAAAAATCCTGCGCGCCGTGGCTCAGCGCGAGCACGAAGGGCGAGAGCGTGTCCCACGCGCTCTGACAGAATCCGTCCGGTTTTTCCCAGCCGTTGGCGATGAACACCTGCCCCTCGCGCATGCCGCAGGCGTGCTCAATGGGGTTTTCATATTTTGCCATCAAATCCTCGTAGCGCGCGACGCGCATGACGGTGATTTTGCATTTTTTCACAGCTGTGACCTCCATATCCCGCCCGCGAGGCGCAGCCGCGCGCCCGCGAGGTGATTGCTCAGAAAGCGGTCAGTGAACTGGATCAGCTCCTCCGGGCTCTCCTCTATCTCGCCGAGCAGCCAGTCCTCGACTATGCCGGTCAGCGCGCCGACATAGAACTTCGTCATCAGCTCAAGCTCGCGCTCGTCAGCCGGGTAGTGGAGCTCGCCGGCAAAGCCGCGCACCGTGTTCCCAATTATGGCGCTGATGTCGTTCTGGAAAAAGCGCTTGAGATCCTCGCGGCTGATTGAGTTTATCGCGCAGAGGCACACCGCCCGGTTCTCCTGCAGGTAGCGGAAGAGCTGCAGCAGCCCGTCCTGCCAGAGCATGACGCCCTCGTGGCGGCGCAGCAGGGCCAGCGCCTCCTCGTCGAACATCCAGCGGACGGCGGCGTAGATGTCCTCGAAGTGGTAGTAAAAATGCTGGCGGGTCATGCCGCAGGCGCGCATCAGCTCGGCGACTGTGATTTTGTCCAGCGGCTTCTGCGCCATCAGCGCCTTGAGCGCCGAGCATATCTCGCGCTTGGCGGCCTCGCCCGCCGCGTAGCTTCGTTTTCCCATACCGGCCTCCAGATAACATTCCTGAGTGGAGTATAACACAATTTCCGCCGTCTGTCATTTTTATTCACATCGGCCCGCTCTGTCTGATTTCCGACACTCGCCCCCAATCCGCACCTTGAATTTGCCGCGGCGCTGCCATATGCTGATAAAAAACGAAGGGGGCGAGGCGCATGACAGACCGGTACGAAGTCCGGCTGCACAGCCAGCTCGGCCCGCGCGACGGCATCCTCACCATAGAGGGCGACGGCGGCTATGTGAGCGGCAGCCTTGAGCTGCTCGGCCACCGCAACGCCGTCCGGGGCGTGCTCACCGGCGACGGGAGCATACACATCTTCCACGCGATCCGCACATCCGTCGGCGCCATGCCGTGCGAGACGGTGCTGGAGCTGAGCGGCGCGCGCCTCACCGGCGCCACCGCCATAAACAACTGCCGCATACGCTGGGAGGGCCGCCGCATATCAAAGGAGTCCGAAACGTGAAACAGGAAAACGACAAGCCCTCATTTTTCGTGCGCCTCGCCACAATCATAGTCGATAAGCGCAACCTCATATTCTTCCTCTACGCCTGCGCCCTCATATTCTGCCTGTTCTCGCGCAGCTGGGTCGGCGTCTGCAACGACATCACCCAGTACCTCCCGGAGACGACGGAGACGCGCCGCGGCCTCACGCTGATGGAGGAGGAGTTCACCACCCTCGCCACCGCGCGCGTCATGGTCTCGCACGTCACCTACGACGCGGCCTCAAACCTCGCCGGGCGCATCGCGGATATCGACGGCGTCAGCTCTGCGGACTTCGGCAGCGCCGACACGCCCGAGGACATAGCCGAGCACTTCAAAGGCGCGGACGCGCTCATAGACGTCACCTTCTCCGGCGAGGCGCAGGACGAGCTCTGTCTCACGGCTTTGGGCGAGATTCGCGAGCTGCTCGAGCCTTACGACTTCTACATCGACAGCGACGTCGGCAGCTCCCAGGCCGACTCGCTCGCGGGCGAGATGCAGGTCATCCTCGCGGTGGCGGCGCTGATCATAGTCCTCGTGCTGCTCTTCACCTCGCGCTCATACGCGGAGGTGCCGGTGCTGCTGGTGACATTCATAGCGGCGGCGCTTCTGAACCTCGGCACCAACTTCATATTCGGCGAGATCTCATTCGTCTCCAACTCCGTCACCGTGGTGCTGCAGCTGGCCCTCGCCATAGACTACGCCATCATCATGCTCCACCGCTTCATGGAGGAGCGCGAGACCAAGCCCGAGCGCGAGGCCTGCATAGCGGCGGTGGCCGCCGCCATCCCCTCCATCTCCGCGAGCAGCCTCACCACCATCTCCGGCCTCGCCGCCATGATGTTCATGCAGTTCCGCATAGGCTTCGACATGGGCATCGTGCTCATAAAGGCCATACTGTTCAGTATGCTGTCGGTGTTCACGCTCATGCCAGGGCTGCTCATGCTCTCATCCCGCGCCATGGAGAAAACGCGCCACCGCAGCTTCATCCCCGCCATAGGCGCCTGGGGCAGGCTCTCGCTCCGGCTGCGGCACGCGGGCGTTCTGCTGTTTGCGATTGCGCTCGCCGGCGGCCTCTTCCTCTCGCAGCAGTGCCCCTATGTCTACGGCTACTCCCAAATCCACACCGCCAGCCGGAACGACGACCAGATAGCCGAGCAGAAGATAAACGAGGTGTTCGGCGCGGTGAACCAGATGGCGCTTATCGTGCCGCGCGGCGACTACGCCTCCGAAAAGGCTCTGCTCGCAAGGCTTGAGACCTATGACGAGGTCGACTACGCCCTCGGCCTCTCGAACGTGGAGGTCGCTGACGGCTACTGTCTCACCAGCTCGCTCACGCCGCGCCAGTTCTCCGAGATGACCGACCTCGACTACGAGCTGGTGCAGCTGCTCTACGCCGCCTATGTGGCCGAGACCGGCGAATACGGCCACATCATCGGCGGGCTGGACGACTACTCCGTCCCGCTCATGTATATGTTCTTCTTCGCCTACGACAAGGCCGCCGAGGGCTACGTCACCCTCGACAGCGCGCAGCAGACAGATCTCGACAGCCTCTACGCCCAGCTCTCCGACGCGCGTATGCAGCTGCTCGGCGACAGCTGCACCCGCATGCTGCTCAGCCTCAATCTCCCGGAGGAGGGCGAGGAGACCTTCGACTTCCTCCAGACCATACACAGCGAGGCCGCGCGCTACTACGACCCGGACGACATACTGCTCGGCGACAGCTGCACCCGCGACTACGACCTCTCCGTCTCCTTCGCGCGCGACAACATCATAATCAGCGTGCTGTCGGTGCTGTTCGTCGTGCTGGTGCTGCTGTTCACCTTCCAGTCCGTGGGCATGCCGATACTGCTCATCCTGGTCATACAGGGCAGCATCTGGCTGAACTTCTCTATATCCGGCCTCACCGGCGAGCCGATTTTCTTCATGAGCCACCTCATAGTCACGTCCATCCAGATGGGCGCGAACATAGACTACGCCATAGTCATCTCGTCGTGGTACAGCGAGCTCAAGGCCGCCATGCCGAGGCGCGACGCCATAATCCAGGCTCTCAACCTCGCCTTCCCGACGGTGTTCACCTCCGGCAGCATACTCTCGTCGGCGGGCTTCCTCATAGCACGCATCACCACCGACCCGGCCATAGCCGGCATAGGGGCCTGCCTCTGCCGGGGCACGCTCATATCCATGTTCCTCGTCATGTTCGTCCTGCCGCAGATACTCTACCTCGGCGACTCCGTGGTCGAGCGCACGAGATTCAACATCAAGGTGCCGGAGATGAGCCGTATCCAGTCCGGCGGCACCGTATACATAAACGGCAGAATCCGCGGCCGCATCTCCGGCGTGGTCGACGCCAACATCCGCGGCATCATCCGCGGCGACGTCTCCGGCATAGTAGAGACCGGCAGCTATCAGCAACAGGAGGTGACTCTCGATGGCGAGACGGAGCATCAGTAAAATCGCGGCCCTGCTGCTGGCGGCGGCCATGGCGCTGTCGGCGCTCGCACCCGCCGTCTCCGCCGACGGTGACGAGATCCGCATCCGCACCGCCGCCGACCTCGCCGCGCTGTCCGAGAGCTGCACGCTCGACAGCTGGTCGCGGGGGAAAACCGTCATCCTGGAGGCCGACATCGACCTCACCGGCTCGGATTTCGAGCCTATACCCAGCTTCGGCGGCAGCTTTTACGGGCAGGGGCACTGCATCTCCGGCCTGTACCTGAGCGGCAGCGGCAATGTGCGCGGCCTGTTCCGCTACATACAGCCCTCCGGGCAGGTGTTCGACCTCGCCGTCCGCGGCGGGGTGAACCCCGACGGGCGGGAGAACAGCCTCGGCGGCATAGCCGGGAGCAATCAGGGTCTGATCAGCGGCTGCACGTTCTCCGGCAGGATAGCCGGGCGCGACAGCGTGGGCGGGCTTGCCGGCATAAACGGCGAGCAGGGCACAATCGTGAACTGCTCGTTCTCCGGCAGCGTCACCGGCGAGCACTATGTCGGCGGCATAGCCGGGCAGAACCACGGCTCGATTCTGAATTGCCGAAACGGCGGCAGCGTCAACACCACCGAGGTGGAGGCGCAGCTCGGCCTCGACGAGCTGAACCGCGAGCAGCTCAACTCCGCCGAGAACGCGCCGGTCTGCACCGACATAGGCGGCATTGCCGGGTTTTCTTCCGGGATAATCCAGAGCTGCCTCAACACCGGCCCGGTGGGCTACGCCCACGTCGGCTACAACATCGGCGGCATAGTCGGGCGCATGTCCGGCTATCTCGACGGCTGCGGAAACAGCGGTGAGGTGCTGGGGCGCAAGGACGTCGGCGGCATTGCCGGCCAGCTTGAGCCGGAGGTGCGCCTGCTGTATAACAGCGGCAGCACCGGCGAGCTGCTCGACGCGCTCGACGCGCTGCGCGATCTCACCGCCGCCGCGGGCGACGATCTGCGCTCAACATCCAATCAGCTCTCCGCGAGGGCCGACAGCCTCTCCTCCCTCGCTGGCGAGGCGCGCTCGGCGCTTGAGGCCCTCACCGGCGACGCCGCCGGCTGGGCAAACGACAACATCTCCGAGATAAACAGCCTCTCCGCCCGGCTCTCCTGGCTGGCCGACGAGCTGGCCCCGATTCTCGAAAGCGGCGACGACGCGCTGGATCTCGCCTCCGATTTGGCCGACGGGCTTGAGCGCGCGGGCAGCTGCGCGTCGGAGGCCGTGAGGCAGCTGCGCGCCGCCATCGACTCCGCCCGCGCCTCGCGCGAGGCGCTGCGCGCGGCTATCGAGCAGCTCCGCGGGGCGCTGGGGCGCGGCGACGAGCTGTCGTACGCGCAGGCGCTGTTCGACGCCGCGGGCAAATTCGCCTCCGACTGCGCCGCCGTGCTCAAGGCCGCGGCTCAGGCCGCCGGCGACGGCGACTTCGCCGCCGCGCTGGACACCGTGGGCGACGCACTCAAACAGGCGGCGGAGGCCCTGCCCGGCTTCGGCGAGGCCATCGGCGCGCCGGACGGGCTGAAAGCATCCGCCGAAGCGCTCGCGGGGGCGCTGCGCGCCCTCGCCTCGGCGGCGGACGCCGCCGTCTCCGCCGCCGCTGCAATCTCCGACGCGGACGTCCGCGCCGCCGGGCGCGAGCTTGTCTCCACAGTCTCCGGCATGGCCTCCGACCTCGCCGACACCGTTAGCGAGCTGGCCGACATGCCCGCCGTGACCATCACCCCCATAGGCGAGGATCTGCAGGCGCGGCGCGACGCCCTCGGCGACAGCTTCGAGCGCCTGCTCGACGGCGGCGACGATTTGTTCGACAGCCTCTCCGGCGGAACTGACCGCCTCCTCGGCGACCTCGACGCCGTGAACACCCAGCTCGGCGTGATAACCGGCCTGCTGCGCGACATGCTCGACGGCAGCGACGCCGACGCCGAGGTGTTCGAGGACGTCTCCGACGAGGAGCTCAGCGCGCAGAACTCCGGCGTCATAAGCGGCTCGAAAAACAGCGCCGCCGTGGAGGGCGACATCAACACCGGCGGCATAGTCGGCTCCATGGCGATAGAATACGACTTTGACCCCGAGGACGACCTCATCCGCGAGGGCGAGCGCTCGTTCGACTTCCGCTACCAGACCCGCGCGGCGGTGCTCGACTGCCTGAGCAGCGGCTCCGTCACCGGCAAGGGGGACTACGTCGGCGGCATAGCCGGGCAGATGAGCCTGGGCCGCGTGAGCGGCTGCGAGAGCTACGGCAATGTCGCGAGCCGCAACGGCGACTATGTCGGCGGCGTCGCGGGCGGCTCGTGGGGCAGCATACGCAGCTGCTGGGTGAACTGCCGCCTCTCCGGCGGCGACTATATCGGCGGCGTCGCCGGTCTGGGCGCGACGGTGGTGGACTGCCGCGCCGTCGCCGCCATCGACTCCGGCTCGGCCTATCTCGGCGCGATTGCGGGAAACGTGGAGACCGGCGGGACTGTGTCGGGCAACGTCTTTGCGGGCGAGGTGCCCGGCGGCGTGGACGGCATCAGCTACGCGGGCGCGGCTGAGCCCGCGGATTTCGGCGCGCTCTGCGCGCTCGAGGGCGCGCCGGAGGGCTTTACCCGCCTGGAGCTGACCTTCGTGGCCGACGGGGAGACCGTCGCGGTGATTCCGTTTGACTACGGCGGCGGGATCTCCGAGCTGCCGGAGATACCCGCCAAGGCGGGCTACTCCGCCGCCTGGCCGGAGCTGGACTACGGCCATCCCACGGCCTGCCGCACCGTCGAGGCCGTGTAC
>CALWXY010000207.1 GCA_944385595.1 uncultured Oscillospiraceae bacterium | reverse complement strand
CCTCCCCAAGAGCTTTGTCCTCACTCCCGACCACGTCTACCTCTCGCAGCTCGGAAGCGCTACGCTTCTTTCAAGATGGAAAGAAACGTAATGTGAAACCCATTTTCTTTTGTAAAAGAAAACGGGTTTCACGCTTCCCAAAAGAAAACACCGTAGACGGGATGCGGAACCATTTTTCTTTAAAAGAAAAAGGGTTCCGCGCCTCCAAAAAGAATTTTTTTAGCGCGTATCCGAGTTCCCGCGCCGCCGACACGGCGCCGTTAGAATTGAAGAGCGCTCAGTCCCACTCCGCGCCACGAGGCGCTCGATATCGAGGAATTCGACAAATTTCTACTCCGACCAATGGGCGCCTCGCCTACTACCAAGTTAATAACAGTGCGCTCTCTCGCCCAAAACACAAAGCACCTGCCTCTGTGGCAGGTGCTTTCTGATTTGGGGGCGATAGACGCAGGCATTAACGAATCGTCTCTAAAAGCCAAGGCGTCCTTGCGAGGACGGCGCATCGACAAATTTCGACAAATCGAGCGCCGGAGCGAAGCGGGGTGGCGCGGCCGGGGGTGAGAGCGCTATCCGAATTCCTCTTACAGCCGCCCGACAGAGACTTGCACTCAGATACGCGGGAGGCTGATTAACACTAACCTGAAACGAAAAAACGACGCGGGGTCTTTCGACCCCGCGAAGTTTCTTTTTGGAAGTGCGAAACCCTTTTTCTTTTCAAAGAAAAATGGTTTCGCATTTAATTATTCCCCGACGATGACACTCCCGTCGGGTTCGACGGCAATTTTCATCCCGTCCCGGACGTAGTCGAGAAACTCGCTCCCGAGCGAGTCGACGACGGGCATCTGCGCGCCGTCGAGCCACACCGCCGCAAGCACCGAGCCCGCCGCCGCCAGCGAATCTATCTCCTCCGAGAACAGCAGGCAGGCCGGCTGCCTGTTCATAGAGCAGGCGCAGTAGAGCACCAGCCCGCCGGTGGTCGAGCCTATGGTCTGCGGCAGGCACAGCGCCTTGCCCGCCATCGCCTTGCCGTAGAGGTCGGGGTTGTTCTGGTCGCCGCAGGTGGCATTCTTGTCGCCGAACTGCAGCGCCTTCTGGAACGACGCCAGCGTATTCACCCCGCAGCGCGACACCACGGCCTCCGCCTCGGCGCGCCCCGGCGCTATCGCGCGGCCCTTGAACTGCTTCATCTCGCGCCGCCTCCCTTCGTCACTATATCGGCTATCTCAGCCTCGGTGTAGTAGCGCGCCGTCGAATATGTGCGCAGCTTGTTCGACGAGGTGATGACCGGCATCGGCGCGCAGAGCGGATTGTTCATGTACATCAGCGGGCATATGCACGAGAGTATAGCGCCGGTGCGCGCGAGGCGCGCGCTCCACTCGGTCTTCTCAAACTCCCGCTTCACCGCCGGGGCGGTGGTCAGCACCGTCGGCACGGCGAGCTTCCTGCGCCCCGCCGCGCGCAGCCCGGACTCGAGGCGCAGCGTCCACTCGCGCAGCTGCGCCATGCTCAGGTGCGGGCAGCCTATGAAGCAGAGCTTCGGCTTCGCGTCGGATTTCTTCCACATCAGCGGGTAGCCGAGCCGCACGCGGCGCAGCTCCGAGTCGTCTATGACGTATTCGCGCGCCCCGTCGCGGATGAGCTCGCGGCCATAGCGCTTCGCCTCCGGCGTCAGGTTCTCTATGTGGTACAGCCCCACCGCGCCGTTCGACGCCGCGGCGGCTCCGAAGTCCTTGAGGTAGGCGCAGGCGGCGTCCGTCAGCTCGGAGCCGAGGAATTTATCCAGCCCCACGACGTAGGGCACGTCCTCCATCACCTTCATGCCTATGGCGGAGCCTAGCAGCTGCGCCTCCGGCATCCCGCTCGTCTCGACGCGCACGACCCAGCTCGCCCTGCGCCCCTCGTCGGTCAGCAGGCCGAAGTTCGGCACGCAGCCCGCTATCGAGCCCATGAGGTCCATTATGCCCGAGTTGCGGTTGCACCGCGCGCCGAGCACCGAGTTCGCGTAGACGACGGCGGAGGACTCCGCCCAGCTCAGCACCTCGCCGTAAGCGGGCTTGTTGCCCATCTCGTCGAGGTAGCAGGCGCAGCTGAAGGCGTCCGGCTCCATCAGCCCCAGCTCGCGCAGCTGCTTCTCGTAGTAGTCCTGGCGGCTGTACATGAATTTATTGAACACGAGCTTTTGCAGCGCGCTCGCGGGCACGTTTTTGTCCAGCGGGCGCGGGTCCGCCGAGAAGCCCTGCTTCGAGACCGCCCCGGCCTCAATGAGCTGCTCCATCAGCTCGTACACCGGCTGCAGCGCCTTGAGTCCGAACGAGGTGACGAGGTGGTTATCTTTCGACGTCACCGGCACCATTTTGTCCGCGCCGAAGATCTCGCCGTACATGACGAGCGTCTTGAGCACCTTGGCCATGGTCTCGCCCTCTTTTCCGGCGAGCACGGCCTCCTGTTCGGGTGTGAGATACACAAGCGATTCCCCCTTTACAGCTTCATGCAGACGTCCCACGCCTGCCAGATGACGGTGCGGAGATTGCCGGGGCGCACGGCGTCGCCTATGACGTGGACGTTCCGCCCCTTGAGCGGCAGCGGCGCGCTCCTGTAGCCGACGGAGACGACCACCGTGTCCGCCGGGATGTCGAGCTTCTCGCCGGAGGCCGTCGTGACGGCGACGGCGTCGGGCTTTATCTCGTCGACCTTCGTCTCGAGGTAGACCGGCACGCCGTTTGCGGCGAAGTAGTCGCGCAGGAAGCTCGAGTTCGCGAGGCAGACGCCCTTCGCCGCTATGAGGTCGTTCTTCGCCTCGATGATGACGGGCTTGTTGCCCATGAGGCACAGCTCGTAGGCTATCTCGCAGCCGGTGAGGCCGCCGCCTATGACGGCGACGCGCTCGCCGCTCTCGCAGCCGCCGAGCAGGAACTCCGCCGCCGGCACGCAGCGCTCCGCGCCGGGCACGGCGAGGCGGTTCGCCTTCGCCCCGGTGGCGACTATTATCTCGTCCGCGCCTGCGGCGGCGGCGTCGCGCACCTCGACGCCGAGGTGCACGCTTATGCGCGGCTGCTTCGCTATCTCGCGGCGGTACCACTCTATAAGCTCGCGGTCCTTCTCCTTGAACGACGGCGCGGCGGCGGCGAGGAACACGCCGCCCAGCTCATTCGAGCGCTCGTACAGCTCGACGGTGTGTCCCCGCTTCGCGCAGACGAGCGCCGCCTCCATGCCGCCTATGCCGCCGCCGATGACGGCTATGCGCTTAGACTTCTCGGCGGGTCTCAGGCGGTATTTGCGCGACTGCATGGTCTCCGGGTTCAGCGCGCAGCGGGCGAGGCCGCGGGTGTCGGAGAAGTCCTGCACGTTTGCGTGACCTTTGTAGTGCGCGAAGTTGAAGCAGCCGTTGTGGCAGCAGATGCAGGGGTGTATGTCCTCCTCGCGCCCGTTTTTGAGCTTTGCTATCCAGTCGGGGTCGACGAGGAACTGCCGCGCGACGCCCATCGCGTCTATGCGCCCGGAGGCTATGGCCTGCGCCGCCGTCTCCGGCTCCATGCGCCCGGCGCAGACGACGGGTATGTCCACGAATTTTCTTATATGCGCCACGTCGTCGAGGTTGCAGCTGCGCGGCATGTATGCCGGCGGGTGCGACCAGTACCAGGAGTCGTAGGTGCCGTTGTCGGCGTTGAGCATGTCGTAGCCCGCGTCCTGCAGATAGCGCGCGGCGCGCTCGCTCTCGGCCATGCCGCGCCCGAGCTCGGTGTAGTCCTCGCCCGGCACCGCGCCGACGCCGAAGTCCTTCACCTTCGACACCGCGCTGTAGCGCAGCGAGACGGGGAAGTCCGCGCCGCACTCGGCCTTTATCGCCTGCACGACCTCGACGGCAAAGCGGTAGCGGTTCTCGAAGCTGCCGCCGTACTCGTCGGTGCGGCGGTTGGTGTAGGGGAGGGTGAACTGGTCGAGCAGGTAGCCCTCGTGCACGGCGTGCACCTCCACGCCGTCGACCCCCGCGGCCTTGCACAGCGCCGCCGTCCTGGCGAAGGCCTCGATTATCTCGCGTATCTCGGCGACGGTCATGGCCCGGCACTTTATCTTGTCCGACCAGCGCGAGGGCAGCTCGCTCGGGCTCGCGAGCTGGTAGTCCGTGTCGATGATGGGCTTTGCGAGCTTGCGGAGCACGGGGTTCGTGTGTATGGGGACGATCTCGTCGGTTATCGCCCAGGAGCGCCCCATACCGGCGGTGAGCTGGACGAAGAGCTTCGCGCCCTTTTTGTGGATAAGCTCCATGAACGGCCTCAGCTCGCGGAACATGGCCTTGTTCTGGTGGAGCCAGCGTCCGCCGAGCGTGTCGCGCAGCGGGGCTATGCCGGGGATGATGAGGCCGGCCTCATCGGCGCGGCGCAGGAAGAAATTCGCGGCCTCGCGGTCAAAGTGGTTCGGCTCCATCCAGCCGAACAGCGAGGTGCCGCCCATAGGGAAGAGGACTATGCGGTTGCGTATCTCCACATTGCCCACATGCCAGGGCGTGAACAGGGCTTCGTACTTGGCGTCCATATTTTACCTCCTAATCGGCGAGGCTGTAGATATAGGTCGCGTCCGCCTCGCCGTAGTGCTCGTTGGGTATCCACATGGCGGTTCTGTCCGTGAG